>CALVZC010000031.1 GCA_944372425.1 uncultured Bacilli bacterium | reverse complement strand
GATTTTATCTCGCATATTAATTATACACCATTTTTTAGAAAAAGAAAAGACCATTGACTTTGTCAACAGTCTGAATAGCCAATGCTTAATGCATTGACTATAAAATAATTATCACTTATTTGTATCTACACACACTATTTGACAATTATCCTCTGGTATTACTTCTCCATTATTATAACTCTTACTTTCATCTTTTAATATTACGGCATTTGCCCATCTTTTTTCTTCATAACTATACCATTCTGTACTAGTATCTACTTTTTTTACTGTTCCATCATCTTCTATTGTTACCGCTATTAATGAATCACTTAATTTAGGATATGCACCATTTAATATTTCTTCTTTATATGTTGATTCATATATTTTGATTTCATTAGTTGTTTCCTTTTTTTCCATATTACTTGTTATAACTAACACTATTGCTATTATAATTAATACTACTAGTGCTATTAAAATAAAAACTTTTTTATTCTTCATATTTTAAACGCTTCTCCCAAATTTATTACTTATACCCAAAGTTTACTATATATTTATCTTTTTATTAATCATTTTTTATAATTAATAATAAAACTATGACACTATTTTTTATTTGTATCTGAGTTTCTTCTTAAAGTTTCTATTTTTTCATTGTAATTATCACCATTTATTACATAACTACCACTAACTATTATATCAACAAAATCTAACCTTTTAGCAATTTCATCATTTATTCCACCATCGATACTTATTTTTATCTTTAATTTTTTACTAACAAGAATCTTTTTTATTTTTAATATTTTTTTTATACTATCATCAATAAATTCTTGCCCACCCATTCCAGGATTAACACTCATAATTAAAATTAAATCTATTTTTGATAAATATGGTAACAATATTGAAATATCTGTTTCAGGATTTATCGCTAATCCGCATTTTATTCCATATTCTTTTATTAAATCAAGATATTTATCAACTTTCTCTAATTCAGCATGTACTGTTATATATTCAGTATTGAGTGAAGCATAATAATTTATATTTTTTAAAGGATTTTTATCCATCAAATGAACATCAAGTCTTTTAGTCATAATTGTTGATAATTTTGATAATAGCTTAAAAGGATTGTTCTTATTCTTTACAAATCTACCATCCATTACATCAACATGAATATAGTCAGCACTACTAATATCTAATTTCAAGATATCTTTTTCTTTATTATTGCTGCTCAAAAACGAAACAGATATTTTTTTCATAAATCCTCCTTAAGAATATTTATCTTTATTTAAAAACTTTAAATAATTTTCATATCTACTTTTTAAAATCTCACCAGATTTGACTGCTTTCTTTACATTGCACTCATCTATTAACTCGTTAGTATGCATACAATCACTATATTTGCAAATATAATTTTTGAACTCTCTAAAGTTATCTCTTATTTCTTCTTTTGAAAAAATAGATAAATCTATACTTGAAAAACCAGGAGTATCTACTAATTTACCATTAAAAATTTCAATTAATTCTACACATCTAGTAGTATGTTTTCCTCTACCTAACGCAAAAGAAATCTCCCCAACATCCAAGTTTAATCTACTATCTAATCTATTAAAAAGACTAGATTTTCCAGCACCTGTTTGTCCTGTAAATACTGTTGTTTTATCTTTAAATATTTTTTTTAATTTATCCAATTCTGTATTATAGTAAACAGCATAACCTATTTTTCTATAATAATTTATAATTTCTATATACTTTTTTCTTTCTTCATCATTAATCAAATCTTCTTTAGTTATACAAATTATTGGTTTTATCTTATTTATTTCCATAACCAACAATAATTTATCTAAAAGATTTTCCGAAAAATCAGGAGTCTTAAGACTAGTTACAATTAATCCTTGATCAATATTAGCTACTAAAGGTCTTATTAAAAAATTCTTTCTTGGCAATATTTCCAATATATAGTTATCTTTTTTATCTATGATACAAAAATCTCCTACAACGGGTAAAATATTTTTATTTCGAAAATTACCTCTACTATGGCATTTGTAAACTTCATTATCACAATTTACAAAATACAAATTGCTTATTATTTTTATAATTTGACCTTTCATAAAACTCCTATTCATTGTTTTCTTCATCATCACCTAATATTTCTTCATCGTCACTTGGAACAATCTCATCTTTAACATGTGTAACAGTTATAGTAAGTGAAGCACCTTCTACTATTTTACCAGTGCGTGATTGGTTTATTATAGTTCCATCTGCATATTCTGTAGATTCAACATACTTAATATCTAAAACTAAATTGTATTTTTTAGCAAATTCTTCTACTTCACCAACCGTCCATCCTTCTTTCACAAAATCAGGATATTGTTCATAAACATTTGGAATATAAAGAATTATTTTAGCTGGCACATCTTCTGATATTGTAATAGTAGTTCCAGGTTCCAAACTTTGACCTATAATAAGTTGAAAATCCATATCTTCTGTAATTTCAACATCTTTTTTCTCAATTGTAACATTCATTTTATAAAGCTTTTCTAAAGTCGTTTGAATTTCAATATAATTTTTTCCTGTGTAATCTTCAATAACATAAGTATCATTTTTACCAAGTGATTCTATAAGAGTTATAACCGTTCCCTTCGGTCTACTTCTTCCAATTGCTGGGTCAGTTCCTATTACTTTTCCCTCAGAAATAGTATCACTATATTCTTCTATTGTATCATTTGATACTTTAAAGCCAATATTAGTAAGTGCTTTTTCAGCTTGCTCAACGGTAAGATTCGTAACATCAGGTATTTTTACATTATCAGATCCTTTAAAAGTAGGATATATTATTATTCCTAAACTAATAACACCGATTAAAAATACTGCTGCTAATATCCAAATAACAATATTAGTTTTCCCTTCTTTTTCATCAGTTATTTGTTTAGCAACTGGTTCTTCATCATCTTTTACTTCTTGTAAAACCGGTTCTTTCTCATCTACTTCGTGTTCTGGATACTTGTATACATACTTAGGCTCATTAATTCTATTTTCATCTAAGGCTGTCTTTAAATCATTATACATCTCTCTTACATCATTATACCTATTTTTAGGATTTTTTGCCGTTGCCTTTAAAATAATATTCTCAACACTCTGTGGTAAATCTGGATTAATTTTTCTAACACTAGGAATTGGATCTTTCATATGCTTTAAAGCAATCTCAACAGCATTATCGCCCTTAAAAGGAAGTTTTCCAGTAAGCAATTCAAAGAAAAGTATTCCAATTGAATATATATCAGACTTTGTTGTTGAACCTTTACCACTAGCTTGTTCTGGTGGTAGATAATGAACAGACCCCATAACAGAATTAGTCTGTGTTAATTGAGTAGAATTTAAAGCCATAGCTATACCAAAGTCAGTTATTTTAATTGCACCATTATCTGCTATCATTATATTTTGTGGTTTTAAATCTCTATGAATTATATAACTATCATGTGCATGAGCAATACCATCAGTAAGTTGAAGCATTATATCAATTACTTCAGTTGGAGTAAGTGTTCCTCTTTTTTTAAGTAATTGTTTCAAAGTTTTACCTTCAACATACTCCATTACTATATAATAATTTCCATTATCCTCACCGACATCATACATCTCGACAATATTAGGATGTGATAAAGAAGACGCAGCTATTGCTTCTCTTTGAAATCTTCTTATAAATTTTTCATCATTTGCCAAATCTCCACGTAATACTTTTATTGCTACTTTTCTATTTAAAATAATATCTTCAGCTAAATAAACATTAGCCATTCCACCTTCGCCAATACTCTTAATGATTTCGTATCGATCATTTATTCTTTGCCCCTTTGTTATCAATATTAATCACCGCTTTCCACAAATTCCATATATGCTATTGATATGTTATCAGTTCCACCTCGGTTGTTACTTTTTCTTATTAATTTAATAACTTTATCTTCTATTTCTAATTCACTTAATAATACCTTTTCAATTTGCTCAACATCTAACATTGAAGTTAATCCATCACTACATAATAATATTGAAGAAATATCAACATCGCAATCAAAAATATCTATATCGATTGGATTATTAGCTCCAAGTGCTTTCATCAAAACATTTTTCTTAGGATGATCTTTTGCTTCTTCTTCTGTTAATTCTCCTGCTTTTAATAGCAAATTAACTAAAGTATGATCATAAGTAACTTTATGCAATTTATCATTTTTAACCACAAATCCAGAAGAGTCCCCTATATTGCCTATTAGCACATAATCTTTTGTAACTAAAGCAATTACTAAAGTAGTTCCCATTCCTTTACTTTCAGGATGCTCATCAACATAACTAAAAATCAACTCATTTACTTCTGAAGCCATTTCACGTAACCATTCAACAGCTTTAGATTTTTCCATATTACAAAAAGATTCATTAAAGCATTTACTTATATGACTAATTGTTATAGAAGATGCAACTTCACCAGCAGAATGTCCCCCCATTCCATCAGCAACAGCCATTAAATAATCTCCACTTTGATTTTTAGTTATTATAACACTATCTTCATTATGTGAACGCACTTTCCCAGCATCTGTCAAATAAAATGTTTTCATATATCCTCCCTCTTGCTTCTAAGTTGACCACAAGCAGCACTAATATTTGTTCCAAACTCCCTTCTTATTGTAACATTTATATTATTCTTTTTTATTATATCATAAAATTCTAATATTTTACTTTTTTTACTTCTTTTATAATCTATGTTATTTGTTTCATTATAAGGAATTAAATTTACGTAACAATTCAATCCTTTAAGTAAATTAGCCAATTGTTTCGCATTTTCAGCACTATCATTTATTCCATCAAGCATTATATATTCAAAAGTAATTCTTCTTTTAGTACAATTATAATATATTTTTAAAGCATCTAATAACTTCTCAATTGGATACACCTTATTAATTGGCATTATTTTATTTCTTATTTCGTTATTAGGAGCATGTAAGCTTATTGCTAAATTAACTTGATAAGGAAATTTAGCAAACTCTAGTATTTTAGGAACTATACCAGCTGTTGAAACAGTAATATGCCTGCTTCCTATACCTAAACCTTTAGGATTATTTATTATTTTTATAAATTTTGTAATATTTTCATAATTATCAAAAGGTTCCCCTATTCCCATTATAACTATATGAGTAATTTTCTCATTAATATCTTCTTCTACTTCCATTATCTGATTAACAATTTCCCCAGAAGATAAATCTCTTACTTTCTTTAATCTGCCACTCTCACAAAACTTACATCCCATATTGCATCCAACTTGACTAGATACACATATGCTATTTCCATAATCATGACGCATTAAAACACTTTCAACTAATGTATTATCACATAAACTAAATAAATATTTATTTACCTCTATATCTCTTTCTATTTTTATCTTTTTTATATTTCCTATTACAAAATCATTTTTTAATTTTTCAATTATACTTTTCTTAATATCTGTTATTTCTTCAAATTCTTTTATTTTTTTATTGTATAGCCAAGTATATAATTGAATTGCTTTAAACTTTTTTTCATTAATAGAAATAAAATATTGTTCTAATTCTTCTATTGTTAAATCATAAATATTTTTCATAATCCACTTCCACTAATAACATTATTATATCATGTTATATTTTTACAGTAAAAAAAAAGAAACCAATTTACGTTTCTTTACGTTTATTTTTACAACTAAACTTCTTAAAAATTCGCAATGTATTTAAAATAGTAATAAGAGTAACACCAGTATCAGCAAATACGGCAAACCACATAGTAGCTAATCCCAAAGTACTTAAAATTAAAACAGTAAGTTTCATTCCTATTGCAAAAAATAAATTTTGTTTAATTATTAAATTAGTATATTTAGATATCTTTATTGCCAAAGGTATTTTTTTTATTTCATCACTCATCAATACTATATCAGATGATTCTATTGCTATTGTAGAACCTACCCCTCCCATTGCTATTCCAATATCTGCCCTTTTCAAAACAGGAGCATCGTTTATTCCATCACCTACAAAACCAACAATATCATCTTTTTTCTTGATTTTTTCATACTTATAATATTTATCCGTCGGTAACATTTCATAGCTAATATTCGATATACCTATTCTTCTTCCTATTTCCAATGCAATGTTTTTTTATCACCTGTAAACATATATGTTTCAATATTATAATCATTTAATTTTTTAATACTATCAAAACCATCACTCTTAATCCCATCATTAATATCAATAGAAGCAACATGTATTCCATTAACATTCAAATGAAGAGTTGTCTCATTTTTACATTCACACATTTTTGAATTACCTATTTTTACTATATCATTACCAAGTTCATAAGAAATTCCTTTACCGTTAATCTCTTTAAAATTTTTAATATCGCTATTATCAACTTTTTCATTAGATAATTTCAAAATTGAATTTGCAATCGGATGACTAGAATTAATTTCTCCTTTAATCAACATCTCAATAATTTTTTCTTTTGAATATTTTGAATCGAATATTTTAATATTAGAGACTTCGAAAGTTCCCGTAGTAAGAGTACCAGTCTTATCAAAAATTAATTTATTCATATGTACTAAATTATCTAAATAATTACTTCCTTTAATTAAAATACCATTTTTAGAAGATACACCAATGCCTGTAAAATAAGAAAGAGGTACAGATATGGCTATTGCACAAGGACAAGATATTACTAAAAAAGTTAAACCGCGATAAAAACTTTGATTAAAGCTTATAGATAACAAATTAGGTAACAAAAGCGTAATTAAAACTGCAAGAAACAAAACTGTAGGAGTATAAATTTTACTAATTTTTGTTACTAAAGTTTCAACATGCGATTTCTTATCTGTTGCATCTTCGACCAATGATAAAATTCTAGAAATTGTCGACTCTTTAAACTCGTTTACTACTTTAACTTCTATTAAATTTTCAACATTTATTTCACCAGATAAAACATTATCATTTTCTTTTACCGATACATGCTCTTGTTCCCCAGTAAGCATAGAAGCATCTAATAAAGTTGATCCCTTAACTACAATTCCATCAACTGGTACTTTCTCGCCTTTCTTAATAACAATAATATCATTTTTTTTAACATCTTCAACAGGAATCTCTACAATTTTTCCCTGCTCTTTTTTATTAGCAAAGTCTGGCTTAAGTATTAAAAGTTCATTTATAGAATTTCTTGTATTATTTATTGCTTTTTCTTCTAAAATCTTTCCAATAATATAAAGAGTAATTACCATAATACCTTCTAAATTTTGCCCAAGAAGATATGCACCCAAACAAGATATGATTATCAATATATTTTCATCTATAGTTCTATTTTTAACTAACAAATTTACAGCCTTTATTCCGGTTTTATACAATAAAAGAAAATACGATATTACTAGTAAAATTTGTTCTAAAACTTCTGGAATATTAAATAAGCATCCTACAATTCCTAACAGTACACCAATTAATAAAGTTATTATATTATATTTTTTTTGATTAGTTAAAGTATTGTTCTCGACAATAGTTATATTTTTATCTACTTTTTTTACTATCTTGTTAAGCTCTTTCAAATCAATATTTTTATCACTTTCAAAAGAAAGCTTTGAAGTAGCAAAATTAACCACAACGTTTTTTAAATTTTTAACTTCATTTAATTTTATTTCTAAATTTCTTGCACAATTAGCACAGTCTAATCCAACAATATTATATTTATATATTTTTTTCATAGCAAATATCTAATTCCTTTTCTATTATTTTTTAAAATAAGAAAACAAATTATTTATCTATTAAAAATAGAATCGATTTTTTCTTTAATTTGTTCTTTCGTAAAAGGCTTTGATATATAATCAGAAAAGCCTTCTTCTTTATATTTTTGATCGACACCACTAATAGCATCAGCAGTAAGAGCAATTACTGGAATTGAAAAACTAACATTTTTTTTAAGTTCTTTCAAACATTCTTCACCACCCATTTCTGGCATCATTATATCCATTAAGATAATATCATAAGCATTACCATTATTTATCTTTTCTAAACATTCTTTCCCGTTATAACATTCATCAAGCATTGTTATTCCAATAGATTCTAAACTTCTTTTAGCTACTTTAATATTTAATTTATTATCGTCTACTATTAAAATTTTCTTTTTTGAATAATCAAAATCTTTAACTAGAGATTTATATATAGTATTCTCTTCTTTACATTCAAAGTCTATTTTTTGAGGCAATGTAACCATAAATATTGAACCCTTACCAAAACTACTTTCTACATTTATTTTTCCACCCATCAATTCAACCAACTTTTTCGTTATAGCTAAACCTAATCCAGTCCCTTCAACAGTAGCATTTCTCTCAATATTAAGTCTTTCAAATTTATCAAATAATTTTGAAATATTTTCTGCCTTAATACCGCGTCCTGAATCTTTAACGATAATAAACAAAGTACAAATATCTTTTTTATTAATACATTTAATATTTAGTTCCACAAATCCTTTTTCTGTATATTTAATTGCATTAGTTAATAAATTATTTATAATTGATTTAACATGAATTTTATCACCAATTAATTGTTTTGGAATATCATCAGAAATATTAATAATATAATTAATTGGTTTATTATCAATTCTAGTACCAACGACTTTTGCTAGGCTAGTTATTTCTTCACTAAAATTATATTTTGCATTTACTATTTCCAATTTATCACTTTCTATTTTACTAATATCCATAATATTTCCAACTATTTCTAATAAGGTCTTTGAAGCAGAAACAACGTCACTTAAATCTTCTTTTATGTCACTTGAAATCTCTTTGCGATTATATATATCTAAAGAAAGACCAACTATAGCATTTAATGGTGTTCTTATCTCGTGAGACATACTTGATAAGAAATCACTTTTAGCCATATTAGCTTTTTCAGCACGTTCTTTTGCTAAATTAAGTTCTGTAATCATTTTTACATCTGGATTTTCTATAGTGAAATACATTAATACTACTGCAAAAGAAAAGGGTAATGAATTCAACAAAATTCCTGGATTTATTTGTCTAATAACTAAAGCTGCACCAGTAAAAATAACAAATAAAAATAAAGGAGAATACTTTTTATATCCTGTTTTGTTTGTTTTAAAAATAAGGCTAAAAAACCAAAAAGAGAAATAAATGGCATAAACAATTATTAAATAATCAGTAGCTTGACCATAAGAATAAGAATATATACCATTATTAAATTGATTCAGTTCTAATGTAGAAAGAAGAAATATACTTATTATAAAAAATAGTAATGATAAATAGAAGAAAATTCCTTTATTCTTTCTAGAAAATTTTTTCGATATTTCATCGTTAGGTTTAAAAGATATTTTAAAAATATAAAGTGAAAATACTGTTATCCAACTAAACATAGCTATTAAAAACAAACGATTTAATAGCATATTATAAAAACTTTCAGAATTAATACCAACAAGAACATTAGTACATAAACTAAGTTCTAAAATCATATTAATCATTGCTAAAATTATCAACAAATTATAAATTTTAGTTTCAAAGTTATTAATCTTTTTCTTTGAAAAATATAATATTGATATCAGAAGTGTATAAAGAAAACTACAACCAATAGCAGTCATACTAATAATCATACTATCACCTATTAATAATTATAACAAAATAATAATAATGTGTAAATCAAATAAAAAGTGATATATTTATTTTTTATATATCACTTAATTTAATATTTATTTAACTAATATTTTTCTTGGTGCTGGAGGGTTTAATGGTTTAATCTCTTGAATATCAGCAACTGGTTCATAAATAATATTACCGTCTTCGGGAATTGTTACTTTAAGGATTTCACCTTCATCACCTAAACAAAAATAATTTGTTCTTTCGTCATGCAATGACACAGTTTCCCTTTTATCAGTAGCTAAACTACGAGCAAAGTTTGTTCTAAAAATAAGACCAGCCGGAACAAATTCATCATTTTCAGAATATGAAGAATAGACTTCTTTAATAATATCAACAGGATTTAAATTTTTTGCTATTACCAAGTTAACAACTGGAATACCTGATTTATCTTCTTTACTATTAGGGATCAACAAAGCTTCTGCTTCAATAACCCCAGGAACATTTAATAATTTATCACGCATGTCAAATAAAAATTCTCCTTTTGACAAATCTACTGGATCTATTTTATCATCTGAAAATGTAATTCCTGGTGTATACCTTTTTGTACCATTTACTGGTAAAACAAAATCGTTAACTCTACCACAAATTGAATAAATTGGTTTATCTTTATATTCCCCAGTTACGGCAGCTATATCATTATTAGTTCCCCAAATATTTCCTTCATCATCAGTATAGTTATAAAATGATTGTGTTGCTTTTTGATCGTGTAAATACTCTTTCATTTGCCAAGGACACTTTGCATACAAAATTCCTCTTTCACCAGAAATTACTTCTTTTCCTGTTGATGGATTAATTATTTTTGCTTCAGCATTAGGAATTAAAACACCTGTTTCATTTTCTCTACCAGCAATTCCATAAGTAGTCATTATCGCTGAACCAAATTCAGTACTTCCACCACCTATAACAATTGGTTCTGATCCTGCTTTCATAAGTAAATCATTTACAACTTTAGTAGGTCCTAAAGGAGTTGGTTCTCCACCACAACTAGGTTTTAAATATCGTAAATCTCCTTCTTTTAAAGGTGAATGAGCAACTGCCACATAAAGACCAAAAGGAGCAATAACATCACTTATTTCATCTTCTACTAAAGCTTTAGTTATTTTATCTGGTTCAAAAGCTCCTGGATTATAAATAATATCAGCACCACTAGCACGTCTTAATAACAATGCATAAAATTGACTAGTAATATGTGAAATTGGTATTAACAACAAAGACTTATCTCCTTCTTTGACAGGAAATTCTGGGAAAATATCATTTTCATGTGCCTTTAATAATTCAATAATCCCCTTATGAGTATGTACTGCACATTTTGGAATACCAGTAGTAGTCCCACCAGTATTTGAATAAGTTGCATTGTAATCTAACAAATTAATAGGATTATCACTTCTAACTACATTAAAATTTTTATTATACTTATTTTTTATTTCACTAGGATAAACTATTTCTATATCTGTTGGTAAATCTAATGAATCTATTAAATTTCTAAAATTATATTGATTATTATATTTTTGCTCATTTTCTTCACTGCGAAAATCTCCTGCCGAAGTAAAAATAATTCTTTTAATTTTATTCTTTCCAGAATTAACATCTTGTAATACTTTTTTTAATTCAGGTGTAATATATTCAGCACTTAAAACTATTGTATCTGCACCTTTATCAACAGTATGTCTTTTTATATCACTCATAAAAAATGATAAACTAACTGTACTGACAACAGCACCTAGTTCTAATAATGCCATATACATAAATTCATATTCTGGAACATTTCGATTGCATATTGTAACTGGTTTACCACAACCATAGAAGAACCCTTGTGACAAAAAATAATTTTTATAATGCTCAACCAAATTCCAATATTCTTCCCTAGTTATTTTTCTTCCATCAAACTCGATAACAGTTCCTTTTTTATCTCTTTCTGCATCCCTTTTTCTTATATAATCTACTACTGATGAAATCATTATTTATCCCCCCAAAAACAAATATTCGCATGTATTGTACCATATTAATAAATTAAATGTCAATTTATTTCACATCATTTACAATTATTGTTAATTTTCATTTGGAATTCCGCTTTATAACAAAAAGCGGAAATAAGTCTAATTATAGTATAATATAAAGTGTTTCTTTGCCAAAGAGATGGAGGGATGA
>CALVZC010000030.1 GCA_944372425.1 uncultured Bacilli bacterium | reverse complement strand
AAAAAATAGTGACTGATTATATTTATTAGTAGCAGTCACCATTTTTCTATTTTGCCCCGGAAAATTTTTTACACCCATCTGTAATCTTTTAATATACATTAATTTATTTATATGATATAATTAACATTATTAATGATATTAATTGTTGCTCTTATGGTGGTGTGATATATGGGGAAAAATGATAATAAAAGCAAAAAAAACAATTTAGTAAAAAAAGCTTTTAATGGGTATAGGGATATAAAGAATTTTAGTGCTAAAAAAAAACAAGATGATAAAGTAATAAAAGATGTATTGGAAAAATCTAAGCAAAAAATTAAGAAAGAAACTGCTAAACGTGTGATAAGAACTGGACTAAATTCAGTTGCACCAGGGACTGGTGAAGTTGCTGATAGAGTATTAAAGACTGAAAAGGGCGAAGAATTATTAGATGAATACTTAAAAGCAGATAGTCCTACTAAAGGATTAATGAATGTTGCTAAAAAAATAAATAATGAACAAAAAAAGAAACTATTTATTTCTTTTTTTATAGGTATAGGTATTTTTTTCTTTTTCCTTTTAATCGTAGTATCTGTTTTTTTAAAAAATGCAGACTCACAGATATATAGTAATGAAAATAATGGAAAAATTGATACAGAACAATATCCTGATAATGATTTAATAAATCCTAATGTTTTTGTTAAATATCCTGGCATTTATCAAAAAATAGAAACAGCAGCTACAAAAGTAGGTAATAAATATAAAGTTGATATTGATAAATATTTAATTTTAGCCACTTTAATTGCCCCAATTGAAAATGGAAATATTGTTCCAATATCTGACAATTCCTGTGGAGAAGTAGATTGTTATTATCTAGAAGGAAAGTCATATACTTGGGAAGAATTTTTGTCATTGTGGGGGGATCAGGCAGAGTATCTTGCTAAGTCTCAAATTTTAACATATATCAATCCTAGTTCTAGTATAAAAGCAAGCTGTGGAGAAGAAGATACTATGGAGCAATATGCTAAAAATGATTTGGAAGTTAACGAATTTAACTTTTGGGCTATTTTTAATCCTGTAAATTGGTTTAAAGGATTCCGTAGTGTAACTGATGCTGAACTTAATGCCAAATGTATAATGGATGTTCCAGTAGGTGAATCTTCTATTCCAACTGTTTATGTTCTTTCTAAAGAACAGGGAATTTATTATACAAGTATTAATGCTAATCATGAAAGGACATATGTTAAAGATCCAAATACTGGTGGTGTTTACTTTTGGAACTTGGTTAATAATGGAGGCTTTATTCATGTATATATGAAAGATTATCTAAGTATTAATGAAAGCTACACAGATGATCAAAATTATGAATTAAATCTTTCAACTATACTTGATACAGCTAATTATATATATTCATATTATGAATCTATTAGAAAAGATTGTAATGGTTTTGGACTTATAGAAAGTACAATAGAGACAATAAATGTTAGAAATCCAAATACTGGTGCAATTCAAGAAGTTGATTTTGAAGAACAGTATATTGGAGGTGTACTTTTAGCAGAATACAGTAGTGGAGACTTAGAATCATTAAAAGCATTTTCGATTCTTGCTAGAAGCTATGCAATTTCTGTTGTTGGAAAAGACGGAAAGGGAGTTATTGAAAATAGTTCAAATAATCAAAATTACAATTCAGAGTATTCAAAAGATAAATATCCTAAAATAGCTGAAGCAGTTGAAGCAACTAAAGGACTAGTTGTTACTAAGTATGGATCTATTTCAGTATTAAGTACAGAGTATGACGCTTTTTGTCCAACAAGAAATACTTTAAAAAATGGATTTTATTATTTGCCAGATGGTCAAAATAATTTACCAATAAATCCTGATGCTTATGCTCAAAAAACAGGGAAGACTTTTACAATAGCAGATAGATATTTGGAGTGTCCTTGCTTCCAAAATGTCAATAGTCGTCCAGCTGATACTCTTTTCAATGGCGATAGGGTTAGATTTACCACATCACCAAATTCAGCACCAACTTCTGCTGCTGGAAATCCTAGCCAGACAACATTAGCTTCCTGCTGGACATATAAAGGATATACAAGAACAAATTGGTTAGGACAAACAGAATATGGGTGGTCTTATAGTCCAACAGGTGGTCATGGACGTGGAGCAAGTCAATATGGTCTTAAATATTATGAGGCATTTGAATATGAATGGGAAGCTTTAATTAAATTGTTTTATGGTGATATAAGTATAAGAAGGCTTTCTTCGTCATTAGAAGAAGGAGAATGTCAAAATGCATCGTTTGTCGAGGGTGGAAATTCTACTACTATAGATTCATGTGGTGTTACTTTTGACGTGACAGATTCTAATTATACTAAAAGAATAAGCGGTAATCCATTAAATGAACCACTTACTGAAGCTTTGAGCAATAATGGTTATAGTATTGATTGCTTAAACGGCTGTATTAGTCAGCGTGTTGTTGCTGCTGGTATAGGGACAAGACAAGGTGTTGTTGAAGCAGCTGTTGGTCTTTTGGAATGTACCATGGAAATGACCGGTGGTTATACTTATCCATATGATCATCGAGGTGGATGGATCGGTTCTGATTATAATTCGGATATAACTAATAAATTAGGTGTAAATAGTAGATGGGGAGAATATCATGAAAGAGCAACTGGATGCCAAGGAAGTAAATGCCGTTTAGGATTGAATTGCGCTAATTTTGTAAGGTGGTCAATGTGCAATGGTGGAATGGATTTATGTGATAAGGGATCAACTTATGCAACAGGAATGGCTGGTGTTAATGAGCGTAAAGATGAAGACTATTTTCCAGGGGCAATTAGAGTATTTATAACTGGTAATAGTTTTTATACAGAGCCAAACTTAACTATTGGAGAATTAAGCAGTGAATATAAAAATGAATTTGGTAGTATATATAGTGATTCAACACAATTATCCTCAATTAATATTGATAAAATATTAGCACTTGTAAAACCTGGTGATGTTCTTTATTCTGATGTTAATGGTGGTTCTAATCATGTTATGGTTATAGTTGGTACGGAAGACTCAGCAATTTGGATTGCAGAAAATGGTAGAAAAACAAGAGTAATTACTTATGATGAATTAAAATCAGGTAAGAAAAATTATGTTATTCTTTTGCTTGATGATTTTTATTCAAATTCACAAAATAGGAATTCACTTAGTTGGTAAGGAGGACTTTAATGAGAAAATTATTTCTTATCTTAATTTTATTATTAGGTTTTACTGGATGTACTGCTAATTATACTATTAATGTTTTTGATGGCACAATTGAAGAATCTTTAACTATATTAGAGGAAGATCAATCTCTATTGTATGAAAAAGATGACATGGATATGAGTTTTAAAGATTATGCTTTAGAATATGGAAATAAAAAAGATTTATATACTAATTATTATAATATGTACACTAACGGAGAAGTAGATTGCCAATCAACACTTGATAATGATTGCAGCGTATATGAAAGTGAATATATTGATAATAATTCTATTGGTTTTAAATTATTTTCTTCATTTTCTTTTGATGAATACGAAAATTCTACTATAGCAAATGAATTAATGCCAGGTTTTACTTCTTCATTCGATGGAAGATATTTAACAATTTCTGGTAGTAGCAATTGGAATCCATTTAAAGGATATAAAAATTTAGAAAGAATAACTATTAATATAAATAGTAACTATTATCCAGTTTCTTCTAATGCTAGATACAAAGGAAATGGCGAATATGAATGGATTATTACTAACGAAAATAATACTTTGGATTCTTTGTATATAATTTTTGATACAACTGCTACTAAGCGACTAGCTAATAAAAATTCTTGGCTTTTAGCAATTATATTTGCTGTCATTCTTTCACTTTCTATTTTAATTACATTAATTACATTTTTTATTAAAAGAAAAAATAATAACAAGATATAATTATATTTATTGCATTTGTTGGCTATTGTATGATATTATTTTATTTGAACTAAGGGTGGGATTTGTTAATGAAATTTAGGATTGTTGCTACATCTAAAGACATTATTATATTTTTATTATTTGCTATATTCCTATTATATATAGTTGCTTTAGGCGTATTAAATTTACCACAATTAGCTGGTGAAGGTACTTTTTATGGTTTAAATCCTATAAAAGCATTTTCTTCTGATTATTTATTTTTTACGTTAGTTTTTTATGCACTAGCTTTAGGTGGGTTGTTTTTTAGTGTTAGTTCTTATTTCTTTGAATGGGAAAAAGGTGTAGGAATCGGATTTAGTTCTAAAAATTCTGGTGGATATAGCGATTGGGCAAAGGATAAAGATATAAAAAACGATACTAATATGAAGCGAGTTTTAGCTGCTAGTCCAGATTCTGATTATGCTGGTATTCCTTTGATAAGTAATGGGCACGAATTATGGGTCGATGATGGAGAATATCATAATTTAGTAATTGGTGCAACAGGTAGTGGTAAAACGGTAAGCACAATTCTTCCAACTGTTAAGATTTTAGCTAAAAAAAGAGAATCTATTATTTGTACTGATCCTAAAGGTGAAATATATGAAAAGACAGGAGAATTGTTAAAAAGAAGAGGTTATAATATAATACTTTTGAATTTCCGTAATCCACAAAATGGAAATGCTTGGAATCCTTTGTCACTTCCATATAGACTTTACAAGGAAGGAAATCAAGACAAGGCCATAGAGTTATTAGATGATTTAGCACTTAATATTTTGTATGAAGAAAATAATAATAATAGTGATCCCTTTTGGGAAAAGACTGCTGCAGATTATTTTTCTGGTATTGCTCTTGCAATGTTTGAAGATACAACTGAAGATAAGATAAATATCAATAGTATTAATATGATTGCAACTGTAGGTGAAGATAAATTTGGTGGATCTACTTATATTAAAGAATATTTTAATTACAAAGATCCTAGTAGTGCAGCATATGTAAACGCAAGTGGTACTGTAATGGCACCAAGTGATACAAAGGGTGGAATAATATCAGTATTTAAACAAAAAGTAAAACTTTTTGCATCGCGTGAAAATTTATCTGAAATGCTTAGTTATAGTGATTTTGAATTGGATGCTATTGGAAAAGCACCAACAGCGGTGTTTATAATTATTCAAGACGAAAAGAAAACACTACATTCATTAGCAACAATTTTTATAAAACAAGTATATGAGACTCTAATTGACGTTGCACAATATTCTGGTGGAAAATTACCTGTTAGAACTAATTTTTTATTGGATGAATTTGCTAATATGCCACCACTTAAAGATGTTACTACAATGATAACAGCAGCTAGATCAAGACAAATCAGATTTACAATGATAATTCAAAATTTTGCTCAGCTTAATAAAGTTTATGGAAAAGATGATGCAGAAACAATCAAAGGAAACTGTGGTAATATTATTTATTTAATTTCTACTGAGCTTGCAGCACTTGAAGAAATAAGTAAATTATGTGGTGAAAAGAAATCTAAAAAAGATGATAAAACAGCTTCGACCCCTTTAGTTACTATTAGTGACTTACAAAGAATGAAACAATTTGATCAAATAGTACTTCGAATGCGAAAAAGTCCTCTTAAAACTTCTTTTGTTCCAGATTTTAAAATAGATTGGGGAAAGTGCATTTCTGGTAAAGTCGATTATCCAACTAGAGAAAAAAAACCTGTACAAATTTTTGATATAAGAGAATTTGTTAAAAATAAAAAGAATCAAAAAATAAGTGAAATGATGTCTAATCTTGGTAATAATTCGCAAGAATCATCTGCAAATAGTGGAAAGCCATTAAATCAATTTAATTCAAGTCCTTTCTTCCCTAATAGTAAACCTAATATTTCTGTAGATGACTTAGTTAAAAAGATAGATAAAAAGCTAGCTGAAATGGAGGAAGAAGAACAAAAAAAAGCCCATGATAAAAATATTCCAAAAAATAATGATATATCAAATGTTGCTAGTAAAAATAAATTTGAAACAAATTCTATAAATGAGAAAACTAAATTTAATAAAGATTTAGATTTTGCTTTTGATAAGATAAATTCTAATATAAGGAATAATTTTAGTGATATTGAGCTTTTAGATGATGACTATAATGCATTTGATGACAAAATTACCGGTGATAAATTTGAAAGTTCAAATATAGAAAAGAAAGTCAATGAAAAATTGACTAGAAATGTATTGTATAATGATTTTGATCCTTTAGAGCCCATTTCGAATTCTATAGTTAAAGAAAATTCTAAGACTCCAAAAGAATATAATAACCTTTCTACTATAAATAATAGTCAAGTTAAAAAAGATGAATTAAAACAAATCGAAACTAGTCATACCGATAATATTAATATTTCAAAAGACGTTAAAGAAAAAAATAATACAACTACACCAACTATAAAACTAGAAGAAATTGATGATGATGATAAATTTTTTGATGATTTTTTTGATGATTAATTTTATTATAATAGTCTAAGGAGTGATTATAGTGTCCAAATTAAAATTAATATTTTTAGCATTAATCATTTTCTTTCCATGCAATGTTTTTGCAGATGAATTGGAAAGTGTTAATGTTAAATTGAGTAAATGTGTCGATGGCAATTCAGCAAGATTCATGTTAAGAAACAATGAAATTAAAGCTAAATTTATTGGGATTGAATCAATGCTAACAATAAATTCTGAAGATAATGATGAAATTAATGGTCAATTAGTTAGTGACTATGTATGTAGTATTTTAGAAAACGCTACAAATATAAAATTAGAGTATGAGCCTAAAAGTGATAAAGAGGACAAATATGGTAGACATTTAGTTTGGGTTTTTGTTGATGATACTTTGTTACAGGAAAATTTAGTAAAACTTGGGTATGCTAAAATTGCATATTTATATGATGATTATGCTTACAGAGATAAATTAATTAAAGCTGAAGATTACGCGGTTGCTAATAAGTTAGGAATTTGGCATAATGATGTTGAAGAGACAGTTGTAGACACTAATGTTAACAAATCTGATGATAGTATTTTTTCAAGTATTCTTAATTTTATAAATAAAATATTAGAAAATATTTTAAATTTTATAGATAATCTTATTGATAAGATGCTATAATATTTTATGGGTGATAGCAATATGAATGAAAACAATTACATTGATAAAATTAAAAATGTTGTAATAATTATATTGATTCTAATAATTATTTTTGGTGGATCTTATGTTGCGTCTGAACTTTCTTACTACAAGAAAAACTTCAATGATGTAAATAATGAAATAGAAATTAGTGATATATTTAACAATATAAATATTAACAAATATAAAGAATTGCTGATAGGCGATAGCATTTCACTTATTTATATAGGTAGAGATGATTGTGAATTTTCAAAAGCAGAGAATGTTGTATTAGAAGAAATAATATCAGAGTATGGTATAATTGTCAATTACATTGATTTAAATCAATTAGATGATGATGAGTTTGAATTTTTGTATTCAAGTTATGAAAATTTTATCGAAAATGGAATAGCTACGCCAACTATGATGTTGGTTAAAAACAATGAAGTTGTTATGTTTAAAAAAGGTTATACTTCAAAAGAAGATTTAATACAATTATTTAGAGATAATAATTTTATAATGGAGTAGGTGCTTATATGTCTGTTTATTCTGAAGTAAAAAAATTTAAAAAGAAATATCCTTTAACCGTTGCATGGCGACTTAAAAAAAATGCTGAAGTTATAGAAAAACATCTAAATCCAGATGAAATAGTTCATTATGTGTTTACAGGTCAAAAAAGTCAAAAATTTTATGATTTTTTTTCGACTTGTGTTGTAGCAATAACAAGTAAACGAATATTAATAGGGCGTAAAAGAGTAGTTTTTGGTTATGCGCTTGATTCTGTAATGCCATATATGTTTAATGATATGAACGTTCGTACTAGAATAATTTGGGGAAAAGTATCTATTGATACTGTTAAAGAATTAATTTTTATTTCAAATATTGATAAAGATGCAATGCCAGAAATAGAAACAAATGTTAGTAAATATATGTTTAAACTTAAAAAGAAATTTCCAAATAATAAAGAGACTAGTGGACAAAAAATTAACTAGTTTTTTTTATTATAAAATACTTGTTTGCAATTGTTTTTTTTGCTAAAATTTTATTGGTGATAACATGTTACATAATTATATTATAATTTCAGACGATAAGGTAACTATTGATTTTAAAATTAATGAATTACTAGCTAAAATACCATATAATGAAAAAGAAATTATTAAATATGATATGTCGATAACTCCAATATCAGTTGTTTTAGAACAATTAAATACTTATAATCTATTATCGGAATGTAAAATAATAATTTGTTATAATTGCAATTTCTTAGAAGGTGAAAATTGTAAAGACATAGCTAATTTAAAAGAATATTTAATTAATTGTAGTGAAAATTATTTAATTATGATAGCAACAAAAGTTAGCGAAAAAAAAGAAGTCAAGTTATTAGTAGAAGATAATATTGAAATAATCGATACAGAGATATCATCGGAGTCTTTAATTAAAAAAAATTTAGAAAATTACGTTATGGATAATAGAACAATTAAATATTTTGCTGAATATTGTCAAAATAACAATGAAAAGATTTTAAATGAGCTTTGTAAAATAAAACTTTATAAAATTGGTATTGACAACGTTATTAGTATCGAAGATATAAACAATATTGTCATTAAAGAATATAAAGAAAATATTTTTGATTTAGTTAATGCCATAGTAAAAAGAAATAAAAACAATATTTTTAAAATATATTATCGCATTATAAAACAAGAAAAGGATGTTGTTAATTTAATTGCTAGTATATCTAGTCAAATTAGATTACTATACAATGTTAAATTACTTAATGAAGATCATAAAAGCGTAAATGAAATAGCTTCTATACTGAATGTTAAATTTAGAGCTGTTACAATTGCATTAGAAAACTGTTATAATTTTTCTTATAAAAGACTTTTGTATCTTTTAAATGAACTTGCAGATATTGATTACAATATGAAAAGTGGTACTGTTTCTGAAAATAATTTATTTGAACTATTTTTATTAAATGTATAAGAATCGAGGAAAGCAATATGATAAAAAAAGTTATATCTTTTACAATTTTATTAGTAATTTTTCTTTTAGGTTTTCAATTTTTAATCAGTTTTTTAAAAACTAATCATAATATAATATATGATTTAGAAATTGAGGGAGAAATTTATAGCATAGATGAAACTTATAAAAAAATATCTGGAAGAGATTATTATTTATTTAATGTTAGTATAGGTGATTCTAACTTTTTATTTAAAAGTGATAATTATTTTAACAAACAAAAAAAAGTAGTTGATAGCATAAAAAAATATTCTAATGATAATGTTACATGTATATCTTTAATATATAAAAATAATTATGCTAGTGCTCCATTATGTATTAAAGATAATAACCTTTATTCTTATCAATCATTTGTAAATAATGAAAATTTTGATCAATTTCTAGATGAAATACCTAATTTTTCTTCTAAAATATTAGAAGATAGTAATACAACTCACGATTTTTATGATTTAGAAATATACGACGATTATATTTATGATGATGAAACATTGTTAATATATAATTACAAAAATATTTTGAGAGTTAATAGTGAAATAGAGGATATTTTAACATTTTCATCTTATGATAATTATAAAAATGAATTAGGAATGTTAGTAGGAAAGTATTATTTAGTACCAAAGTTTACTTCGGATTCAGATTTTACTTTATATTATGCATTTAATGTAGAAAATGAAGTTATAAAAGATATAGAATTGTCTAAACCAATTTCTAAACAATCTTATTTAAATGGAATATACGATGGTAAATTATATTTGTTTGATAAAAGTAATTTAATTCAATATTATATAGATCCAACATCAGGTAAAAGTGTTGAAATTGGAAATGTTAATAAAAAAGGAATAAACTATCAAAACGGTAACAGTAGTGAAATTAGCGTTTATGATTTAAAAAATAATAATATTAAATTTTCAGAATCATTGTCAAAATATGAAACTATAGATTGTGAATTGATGTTTACTTTTGATGAATATGCTATTTATTATAATGATGGTGTGTTTTATAAAGTTTATGAAGATTATTTAGATAAACCTATTTATTTATTAAAAAAAGATAATATTAAAGAAATAATCGTAAAAGAGGATAGAATATATTTTATTGATAATGAATTTCTATATAGATATGACGACTATGGTTTAGTTACTTTAATAAAAAGAGATGAATTTAATTATAATTTTGAAAATATATATAATGTTTACATTCAATAATAGCAATAAGTTATTATTGATTTTTTTTGAAAATTTAGCTTTAATAATTATTTAAAATAATGTATACTAATATCATAGGGTGAGATTATTATGATATTAAGGAAACCATATGCCTTTCTAATTAGATATTTTAGAATTATTCATCTAATTATGCTTATATGTGCAAGTTATATATTATTTAAAACGATTAATGTTTTTAATTTCTTAGGCGAATATATTTCAAACGATCAAATTATTGCAACTTATGATGATTTATCTGGCAAATATGTTGGACTGTTTTTAATCGTTATTGTGTCTATTTTAATAATTGCTAGTGCAACAATTTTATATCTTATGAGACACAAGAAAAAGCCATCATTGTTTTATATTTTTATGGTTATTAGCTATTCTATATTGTTATTTTTGTTATTGTATTCATCGTCATTTATTTATAATTTGGTATTTGAAACACCTGATTTAAGATTCACTAAAATTATAAAGGATATATACTTAATAGAATTATTTTTACAAATTCCATTTTTATTAATTTTGTTTATTAGAACAGTAGGATTTGATATAAAAAAATTTGATTTTAAGAAAGATCTTTTAGAATTAGATATATTAGAGGAAGATAATGCTGAATTTGAATTTCAAATTAATTTAGACACAGAAGATATAAAAGCTAGGGCCAGAAAAAAAATACGTTTTTTTAAATATTATTATAAAGAAAATAAAATAGTTTTCTTTTTCATCTTCATTTGTTTATTTGTGTTTTCAAGCGTTTTTATAACTAAAAAAATTCTTTCAATTGAAAAAATTTATGATGAAATGGAAACTTTTAGTACTCAATATTTTAATATAACGGTTATCGATAGCTATAAAACTTCTTATGATTATAAAAATGATACTATAAATAGCAAAAAGTTCTATGTAATTTTAAAATTAAGGTATAAAAATAAATCATCTGTTGGTTTGCAAATAAATTTAAGTAATTTAAGATTAAGTTATACTTCTTATAATAGTGTAGCTCCAACTACATTATTATATAGTAAATTCCCTGAATTTGGTATACCGTATTACAGTCAGATTATTGATGCTGGCGAATCTAGAGATTTTATTTTTGTTTATGAAATCGATAAGGAATATTATGAAAATGATTTAGAACTTAAATATTTATATGATGTACAGATTATTAACAATCAGCCAGATTATAAATACAGAATTGTTAATATAAAGCCGGAAACTTTCAGTGATGAAAAAGAAGTGATTGCTACTAAAAGTTTAGGAGAAGAACTTTATTTTTCTGATAGTTTGCTAGGAAATACAAAAATAGTAATAAATAGTATAGATTTGAATAGCAAATATCAATATAATATTATAAGATGTAAAAATAGTGTTTGTGATAAATATGTTAATTACCTAACGCCATCAACAAATGGCACTTATGAATTAGCATTAATGAGGATTAATTATAGTATTACATATGATAATTTATTAGGTAATAATTATTCAATTTCTGAATTTATTGCTAAATTTGGTAATATTCGATTTGTAATAAATGGAAAAGAGTATGATAGTAAAATAAGATTAAATGATGTTACACCATATGATACAAATAATTATGTTTTTTTGGAAGTTAGAGAAAAAATTATGAAAGCAGAAAAAATTTATTTAGACTTTACAATTAGAGATAAAGTATATACTTATATTATAAAAGAAGGATGAATTAATTCTTCTTTTTTTAGTTATGTGTCATATAATTGGTTGAATTAAAAAGTAAGTTCCCGATAGTAGAAAAATTAAAACTTTTAAAAATTAAGTTCCCATAAATAGTGAGA
>CALVZC010000029.1 GCA_944372425.1 uncultured Bacilli bacterium | reverse complement strand
CAATATTATAAAAATAAAGATATATTTTTAGTTGCATATAATCCATATTATTTTTGGACTTTAGAACCAAAAGAACAAAAGGATTTAATTAGAAATATATTACCAAATATCGAACCAGAAGAAGCATTTAACTTATTGTCTGATTATGATAAAGCAATAATAGAAAAACCTATTGATAATTTAAGTAGTTACACAGATAGAATAAATCAAGAAATTAATAGTTTAGAAAAAGAGTATAATCAAAATATTGGAACAATATCAACATTAAAGAGCATTGCTTTAGAACAAGAAGGAAGTTTATTAAAATTTGATAAAGAAAATGAATTAAAGAAATTACAAGATAGATACGAAGATATTTCTCTAAATTTTGATAATTCTAACTTGGAAGATTTAAAAAGAAAAATTGATACAATAAATATAAGATTACAAAAAATTCTTACAGAAGATTTATCTAAAATTTCTGAGCAGTATAATAGAGAAAGCAACAAATTAAAAGAAGTGGATAAGGAACAACCAATTTGTCCTTCTTGTAGACAGGAAATAAAAGACATTGAAGCAAAAGAACATTTAAAACAATTCTTTAAAAAAGAAATGAGTAAACTTCAAGAAAAAGCAGATATATTAAAAGAAGATGCAAAAAAATTAACTATTGATAAGCAAGAAAAACAAACTCTTTATAATAAATTAAATACTGCAGATATGAAATTATTACAAACAGAAAGAGAAAACTTGAAGGAAAAAATTGAAATTTTACAAAAAGAAAAGAATGATATTTTATATCACAATCAAGAAGTTGAAATAAAAAGTAAAAGAGTAAAAGATGCAAAAGAAAAATTAAATGTTTATGAAAATGTCCAAAAAGAAATTCTTGAGCAATTAGAACTTATAAAATCACAAAAAAAGATTGCTAATAGATTAAAGATATTAGTGATAGAAACACAAAAAGAAAAAATTAAAAATTATTTGAATAAAGTTGATATTGAATTTAGTAAAGTATCAAAAACAACAGGAGAAATAACAGAATGTTGTAATATACAATATGAAGGTAGAGACTATAAAAAATTATCTAAATCACAACAAGCTAGGGCATGTTTAGAAATATCAAATGTATTTAATAATATTTCGGGTATAAATGCTCCAATATTTTTCGATGATGCAGAAAGTACAACGGATATTCAAGAGATACCTCATACCCAATTAATAATTTCACAAGTCATTAAGTAT
Source organism: uncultured Bacilli bacterium (assembly GCA_944372425.1). Classification (GTDB taxonomy): domain Bacteria; phylum Bacillota_I; class Bacilli_A; order RF39; family UBA660; genus RUG13868. The sequence goes on along the minus strand of CALVZC010000029.1, from coordinate 11,119 downwards.
AATAAATTGGAAATTTTATATGATTATGAAGATGTTTTAGATAGAAAAGAAAAATCTATAAAAAAAGAAATTGAAGAAAGAAATTGCTATGAAATACCAATGGTAGCATAAACAATAAAGTTATCTATCCAGATAGCTTTTTATTTTTTAGGAGGAATAAAAATATGAATAAATATGAAAGTGTAATAATAATGAAACCGGATTTAACTAAAAGTGAATTAGAAAATGTAATAGTAAAAGTAGAATCTAAAATAGGGGAATATGCAAACATAACAGCAAAAGATGATTATGGAATAAGGCGTCTTGCTTATGAAGTCAAAAAGAATAAGGAAGGACATTATTATATTTTTCAGTTTGAAATAAATGAAGAGAATAAAACAATAGCAATACAAGAAATAGAACGACTTTATAAAATTACTGATGAAATAATAAAATTTATAATAGTAAGAATGTAAAGAAAAGAGGTACATATGAACATATATATAGTTTATGAAATGAATTATGCTGATTTTGAAACCGGTTTAGATGATAATATATCATTTTGTGGAGCATATAAGAATAAAAGAAAAGCAATGAGAAAGGCAAAAGAGTTAATGAAAAAAGCACAAAAAGATAATTTATATGTTGATAATTATATATCAAACAAAAAGAATCCATTTAAAAGAAATAATTGTGTAGACTTTTATCATGATGATGACTGCCAGGACTATAGAGTAACAAGTATAATAATGGAAGAAACAAAATTAATAGCATAGGAGGAAAAATGAGCGAAATATTAATATTTTTAGGAATAAACACTTCAAAAAAAGAAGTAAGATTCCTAGATGAAAGATTAAAAAGTAAAATTTTCAAATATAAAGATAAAAAAGATTTAGAAAATAAGGTTATAAATTTAATTAAAGATAATTTCGAGAAACATAAGGAGGATTTTGAAAATGAATAAAGTATGTTTAATAGGTAGATTAACAAAGGATCCAGAAACAAAATATACACAAACTAATAATACATTAGTTGCCACATTTACACTTGCTGTAAATAGAAGATTTGTAAAAGAAAATGAGGAAAGACAAGCGGATTTTATTCCTATTATAGCTTGGTCTAAAACAGGAGAATTTTGCAATCAATATTTTAAAAAAGGTCAGCAAGTTGGAATTGTTGGAAGAATCCAAACTAGAAATTGGGATGATGAACAAGGTATCAAGCATTATGCAACTGAAGTAATTGCAGAAGAGGTATATTTTGCAGATACTAAAAAAGATGTTTTTACTGAATATGGTAGTACATTTGCAAATAATACTGGAAATGATTTTGATATTACAAGTGGCGATGATTTACCTTTTTAATTTAGAAATAAAAATAGTGAAAAAGTGGATTGAAATATATCCACTTTTATCATTGGAAAGGAAATAAAAATGGAGAATAAATATGAAGTTTTTATAAATTTATTAAATTTTAATAAAGATAAATACTCTGCTGAAGAAATCTTTAAAGATTTTATATCTTTATTTGCAATAAGTTTAAGTAATAAAGTATATTTTAATCAAAAAAATCGTGATATGTATAAAAAAATATCTCAAAAATATGAAAGGGAAGAACAATTTAATTTTTATGCATTATCTGCAGAACTAACAAAGCTATTTTGTAGCGAAAAAGATCCATATGACATACTTGGTGATATTTATCATAAAATCACAAATAAAAACTATTTAAAATTAATTAATAATACTCCTTTACAAGAGGTAGGAAGAAAATTACAAGGTGTTATTAATATAAATAAAAAAGCAAATAATGGAAAAATGGTAGAAGTAAATTGTGGTACTGGTGCAATGATACTAGCTTATGCAAGTACATTAAAAATGTTTAAATTAAATTATAAATTTGATTTAGAAGTAACAGCTATTGACACGGATATAATTAATGTCTTTATGACTTATATTCAATTATACTTCTTTGAAATTTCAGCAGTAGTAATATTATTAGAAGAAAAAACAAATAGAGAATTAATGAGATTATATACACCATTTTACAAAGATGATATAGAAAGTCTTATGGTGGCATAGAGAGGAGAAAAAATGGAATTAATAAAAGAAATTTGCAAACTAGAAAGCAAAATAAATGAAAAATTAAATCCTAATAATGTTGTTGTAAGAATTTTAGGTGATGAAGATAAAAGCAAAGGTAAAATTATTATTTTAAAGGACAATAAAATTCATAGAGGATTTAAGCTAAATATTATTTCATGCTATCAAATAAATATTATTGAAAATAACAGAGAAATTGAAACAGGTTTATCTATAAATGATTTAGGAAAGTGGATTTTTAATCTATATAATCCAATAGAATATTTATATGTATTTTATGGAGGACAATTGAATGGCAAAGTTTTGGATAGAAAAGAAATAAATAAAATATCAAATGAAACTACTATAGATTTCCATGAAGAAAGAGAAAGAGGTTTATTAGTTCATAGAAAAGAACTGGACAATCAACCAATGGTAGAAGGTTACTTAGGACCAATGTTTGATAAAATTGACTATGGTAAAATCTATTTACGATATGAAACACAAGAAGTCTATAATATGCTATCAAATTAAACGAAAGAGGGGAGATTGCATATGCAAAATAATAATGTATATGAATATATAAATATCACAAATGTTCTTAATCAATTACATATAAAAAAGACCAGTGTAAGAGGTAATTATATATATGCTATTTGTCCATTTTGTCAAAATTCAAAAGAAAAAAATGGTTATTTAAAAGTTAATACAATAAATAATGTATATATATGCAGACAATGTGGTTCAAGTGGTAGTTCATTAGATTTATATGCAAGTGAAAAATATATTTCAACCAAAGAAGCCTTTAAAAGACTCTTAAGAGAAACTCCAGTATTAGATAATATGCCTTATACATACAATAACCCTGTAAAAGATGAATATTACAGAGATATGGTATATCGAACTTTTTTAGAGATGCAAAAGTTAAGTGATTACCATTATAAAAAGTTAAAAGAAATGAATTTTTCTGATAACTATATTAAAGATAATCAATTCAAAAGTATAGAAAATAACAATGACAATAAAAAAGAAATATGTATAAAACTACAAGAACAAGGATTGAAATTAGATGGTATTCCAGGTTTTTTTCAAGATACTGATTTTAAGTGGAATTATAAATCTCATAAGGGTATATTTATTCCTGTTACTTTGAATAATAAGATTCAAGGATTAAGAATTTTATTGGATGAAAAATATGGACTAGATACTGAAAATGTTTGGTTTTCAAGTAATAATGAGTATAACGGTACAAAAGCAAGTAATTGGCCAATGGTTTTAAAAAATAAATCTATAAATTGGATTGATATGTATAACTCTTGTACAAGTGAAAGTATAATTATTGCTACTGAAATGATATTAGCTCATAAATTGTTTAATAACACAAATAAAACAGTTATTGGCATTCCAAATAATATTGATAAAGACTTGATATTAAATCTTGTAAAAAGAATGAATGTATCTGAAGTATTTTTATATGCAGATAAATATACAATTTTACATACAAGTAGCTTAATGTATGAAAATACTATACAGGCATTAGAAGCACAAAATATAAAAGTTGATTTCAGAATAGCCTTAACAGAAACTAATATAGGGAGTGATTTGAATACAAGTGAAGAGAATAAAAAAGTTGCTTAAAGGAGGAATTGCTTATTGAAAAGAAATCAAGAAATTGTAGTGTCAAATAAATTAATTAAAAATCTAAAAGAAAAAGGCTTTCAAATACAAAAGTATTATGCTAGAACAACGAGAAGTATATACTTAAAACTTGATTATGGAGTATGTTGTGGAATAAGAATTAGTGATCATAATGGTAAGAAAAAATATAAATATAAATTTAATCTTATAAAGCAATATAATGGACCAAAAAAAATAATAGATAGAGGATATACAAGATTATTTTATAATTACAATAATACTAATGAATTAATAAAAGATGTTCAAAACGAAAAGAAAGCTAAAATTAATAAATATGGTTTATATAATTATCAAAAATATATGAAAATAAATTCAAAAGATAATTTATATAGGTCATTTAAAAATGTAGCATAAGAGGTGGAATTATATTTCACCTCTTATTATAAGAAAGGTGATAGAAATGGAAAAAATTAATTTTATTGAAAATGAAGCATTTGATAAAATAATAAACATTGAATTATTTAACAGTATAATAAATTTTATTGTTAATACAACTGATATTGATTCACACGATTTTTTAAAAAATATTAAAGAAAAAAATATTTGGTTTAAAAATGAATGTGACATAAGTATTCAAAATAGATATGAAATAGAATACTTTGGTGAATTGTTAGAAAGATATGAACAAAAGATAGGTAATGATATTAAAGATATTAGAGCTATTGCCTTGTCTTTAGCTTATGCCAAAGACTTAATTACAGAAAATATGATTACTGGAACACAATTAGTTGATTTTATAATAAAAATAAAAGAATTAGCAGAAAAGGATATATATCTAAAGGGAGCATTGTTTTTATATGATAACAATAAATATTTACAATATTCTGAGGATTTATTAAATATGGACTATACAAATACAGAAGATATATTATTTACATTTTCATTGTTTGAAAATAAGGAAGAAGTATTTGAAAGCTTTAGAGATAAATTATCTATGCTATTAGGAAAATATAAAACAATAAGTCCTATTAATAATATAAAAATATATGCTTGGATAATTGATAAACTATATATCCTGATAAATAAAAAAAGAAAAAAGGATATAGAAGTGTTAAAAGCTCTGGTTAGTATTCCAACTAGTTTGATAAAAGAAGAAAGTAATGAATATAAAATATTAATTGCAAACAATTATTCAAAAGAAGAAATTGTATATTTGAATTATGCAATTTTATATTATTCTCATATTCCTAAAACTGTTAGATTAGGAAATTCTATAGTTGAAGAAAAAATAGTTATTAATTTTTGTAAAGTTCTTATTAATAGCGATAAAGAATATGAAGAAAGTATTTACTCATTAATCAAAAAAATAATAAATAAATACAATAGATTTGATATAAAATGTGCTGGAAATCAAAGTTTAAAACAAGCCATATCTGAAGAAATAAATATAGTAAATCCAATAACATTCATTAATTTACATACTATGTTTAATGACAAAATATTTGAATTTAATATATTAGAAGAAAAGTGGGATATCCTTGCAAAAAAAATGAATCAAGAAGAATATATGGATTTATTTGACAGATTTATATATTACAATGACTTTAGTAAAGAAAAATTGGAAAACAGTATAAAAAAATATAATGAATTAACTCAAAGTTCTTACTTGAAAACATTCTTCTTATATCATTATAAAAGAACACCTGCTTTTAACAAATTGGTAGATAACAATGTTATATCACTAAAAGATTTTTATAATACTTATGAAAATTCAGAAAAAGAAAATAACATAGACATACAGCATTTAAGAGAATATGTAAGTGGAATAAAAAGAAGAAATGCTTTTTTATTTTTAGAATATATTTTAGAAGATAAAAAATATCCAATAACTAAAATAGATGAATTAAATTTTAATTTGAAAGAGTTATATAATTACAGAAGTTATTATCAATATAATTATACAGAGATAAATATAAAAAAAGACTTTTTGTCAGAAGAAGAAAATAAAAAACTATTTTTTTGGTTAGATAATTATATATTTAGAATACATCCTAATAACTATATAAAATTTATTGAATGTATATTAAAGAGTGATAACTTAAAATCTATTATTTCCAAAGAACAATTAAGAGAAATATTTTTAATGCTGATAAAATCTGATCAAAGTTTTGCAAAGGATACAGAATTAAGAAATAGATATTTAACAGAAGCAGAGTTACATGCAATTAAAGAAAAAGAAGATAAAGAAAAAGAGATGGAAAGATTAGAAAAAATCAAAAAGAAACAAGAAAAGGTAGTAAATGATTTTAATAAAATTTCTAAAAATACTTTTCAAGAATTATATGACTTTTGTTATAAATATAAGTGGGATAATGATGAATGGAAAGTTTGTTGGAAATTAGTGAAAATTTATATTCATAATAATATTAAGACTTTTGAATTAAATAACGAACAAGTCATTCAGTTCATGGAATTAATGACATTATTTATTGAAAAGAAAGCTATAAATATAGAAGAATTCAAAGAATTTATATTGAAATATTTAAAAGAGGAGGATTTATGCAATGGAATCACTATTAGAGCATGTTAGAGTTGCTACTACAATGTACAAAAACAAACTGAATTTAAAGTTTATAAAAGAATTTAAAATAAAAGAAATAGAGGACTGTTGTACTCAATTAGAGAATTTACATGTTGATAATAAGATATATGAATCAAGTGAAATAATAGAAAGAGAACTGATAAAAGACGCTAATTCAATAAATTATTTAATTAAGATATTTCGCGAAGGAATAGATCCAATAAAGATAAAAGATTTAGTGGAAATAATACAAGAAAATAAAGAAAAAATTACTAACTATGAAGTTGAAAATATAATAAAAGTATTAAAAGATAATAAATTATATTGTAATACCAGTTATGCTTATTTAAAATATTTCATTAATAATATAAAAAGCGATATAGGTAGAAAAACTGTTATTGCTAATTTAGAGTACTTCTTTACACAAGATGATGTTAAATTAAATGATCTTGATGAAGATGAAATCAATTTATTTACATCACCGTTTCTTTCTGATTATAATTTAATTCCAAAAAATAATATAAAAAGAGTGTATGAGTTATTAGTTCAAAATGAAGAATTAAGAAAACTCATACTTTTTTTGTACATTAATAAATTAACAATACCTTTAAACATTAAACAGTATGAAAAATTAAATATAGATTCTAAAAAAATTCATGAATATTTATCTAAAATTATTAAAGCAGTAGATAATGATACAATGTATAGACTGTTATTAAAATGGAGTAATAATGGATGTAGTATATATGATTTAAAAATAATTGATTCTAAAATCAAAGATTTTGAGCCATCTAAATTAGAAAACATTGTTGCTAATAGAAGTGGATATATTAATTTTATATTTGGAAATAAAATTTGTAATTTGAAATTAGATAGCATAAATGAAAGTAAAGAAGGATTACTTATATATGCAATAAGCAATAATAAAAAAGGATTCTTAAAATTAATAGAGCAAAATCAAGAAGAATTTTTACAGATACCTGCTGCATCAATTCTATATGACGAAAATTTTTACTTGAAATATGTAAATATTAATGATTTGAGTGTTAAAAATCTAAAAGAATTAAAGTTTATGAATAATAAAAATTATTATATTAATTCATTAAAAGAAAAAATATATACTTTTAATGAAATAAAAGCATTGTATGAAGCAAGTAATGAAAATTACTATATAATATATAATTATCTTTTGGACTTGAAAATTGATGAAAGAATTTTAAGGATAAAACAGTTAATCAACAAAAATCTAATTTCTTCAAGTTTATCATTTAATGAAATGGAAAAACTAGCAGAAAAATTAAAGGAAAAATCATTATATAACTGGATAGAACAAGATTTTAAACATATAAAAGGTTTGACACCAAAAAACGCAATAGATGCCTTAATTAATTATTCATATATAAGTAAATTTATTAGTGAAATAAAAAATAGAAATGAATTATTATATTTATTAAGAAATAAAGACATTATCAATACATTTAATTGTTTAGAAAGTATAAGAGATAATATTGAAAGTATAGATAAGTACTGGAATGAACTTATAAATCTTATGGATATAAGTCAAGAATTTATCAAAAAATACAAAGAAAATATTAAAACATTTTTACTTAATAATGGGGCAGAATTAGCATTAGCTTATTATAAAGAATGTTATAGCGATAGAGAAAAAGCATCTTATAAATTAATTGTTAAATCAGAACTAATGGGAGAATTTAAAAAATTAAAATATTACACAAATGATTTAGAAAAAGAAATATGTTATGAATTAAATGATTCTCAAATTAAAGAATGGACTAACAATAATCTTTCATTTTCATGTGAAAATATAGAAGTAAGTGAATATGATGACTTTTATCATACAATGATATTGGGAGAAGAACCAATGCATACTTGTCTTTCATATAGAAATGGAGCATATAATAGTTGTTTGTTAGCTTGTTTTGATAGTAATAAAAAAATTTTGTATGCAAAGATAGATGGAAAAATTGTAGCAAGAGCAATGGTTAGACTTACAAAAGGTTCATATCAAAATAAGAATGAAATTGAATCGTTATCATTTGTGGATTTAGAAAATATAGAAGAAAAAGATAAAAGCAAAAAGATAAATGAAAAATTAACTATATTTTTGGAAAAAGCATATATTGCGGGAATTTCAGACACAGTAGAGAAAAAAGTTGAGAAGATGTTTATAGAAGTATTAGAAAGAAAAGCTAAAAAGATGAATGCATTGTTAGTATTAAGTAATTATTATTATTTAGAAAATTTAAAAGACTATATCTCTACTAGATATTATATGTATATATCAAAATCAAAAGCAGGTGCACAATACCTAGACAGTTTGAGAGGACAAGCAACAGTATCTGATGAAGGTCAATATAGAGAAAATAATTTCTTGATATGGAAACCAGATGAAAAATAAAAAAGAAAATAAAATTAGGAGGAAATAAGATATGAAATATAAAACATTTAAATATAAAAAATATAAAAATTGTTATTTTGAGGTTGGTAATTATGCGTACAATCGTCAATCAATGTATATTCAAATAAAAAATGATGCAGAGGGAGATATAGCAACAGCTACGGTTAATATGAGTAATTATATGTATTATCCTGAAACAGCAACTATAAAAAATTATGGAGAAAATACAGGAATGACTAATTTTCTTTTTAAATTAGGAATTTTAACAGATGTTTATTCTAAAAGAAAATGTAATCTATATGCTCCAGATAATGAGACAATAGATTATTGCCAAGTCGATGTTGATAAACTAAAAGAATATAGTGCTAGATTTGAATATAACTATGAAATTTAAAGGAAGTGAGTGATTATAAAATGAATGGAATAGAAAGATTGTCAGAGATGATAAAAGGTCAAAAAGATAAATATTTACAAATAATAGTAAATCATTTAATGCTTCAAACAGAAATGTCTGAAGCATTTTTAAATGAAGAAAAGAACTTAAAAGATATGGCAACATATATAAAAGATTTAGCTAGAAAGCAGGCAACAAATAATGTGGCAGTAATAGAAGATGCAGTTGTATTTCAATGGGCTAAAGATTATTTCAATAAGTCCAATGAGGAATTAGGAATAAAGAAAATAGAAGCAAAAAATAATACAGAAACTGTTGAAAAAGATGAATTTGGCTCAATTTTTGATTTGAACAATACTAATAAAAATATGGAAAATAAAAAAGAAGAAGTTGAACAAATTACACTATTTTAAAACATAGGAGGAATATGAAAATAATGTATATAAGAAAGAATATAGCAGATTTTTTAGAAAAGATGCCAAAAGAAATGAAAATGCCAAAAAATTGGAAAACATTTGTTAAAAAATATGATATTGAGTATAATTTGTTAATAAAACATGGAAAAGAATGTGAATGTACTAATTGTGGCAAATATTTTTATAGTGAACAGGTAGAGGGAAAAGGATGTTGGGATATATGTCCTTTTTGTAATAATCAATATGATGTAAGAAGAAGTAATCTAAAAAATTACTTCTTTTTATATGATTTAGCTATTATTGATAATGTAGATAATAAATTAATTTTAAGGTATTTTGAAGTATATAGAAAATACGATTATAAAACTAGAAGATTTAAAGATGATATAGTAGAATATGCACGAATTGTTCCAGAATTAGACATTGAAATAGTAAATGATAGATTTATAAAATATTTATCATTCGAGAGAGTATATCATACTAAGAAAATTAAAAGATGGAGAATCTTTACAGGAATGTATGGTTTAGGACAATATTATAAAGCTATTTATTTAGATAATATCTATGAAAAGACAAAAGGAACAATTTATCAATATGCACCTATAAAAGAAGCTATAGAATATTTAGACAATAAAAAAGTAGATCTATTGAAATTACTAGAAAAAGCTAAATATCCAAGTTTTGAATTATTAATGAAGGCTGGATTATATAAACTTGCATTAAATTGTCCGGAAAAGTTTAATCAAAAAGGTAGTTTCGAAAAAAGATTTGGCTTACCAAAAGAGTATTATAAATTTATGAAAAAACATGATGTATCTGAAAAAGAATTGTGTGTTTTAAAGTTAATAAAAAGGAAAAATATAAATATAATTAATAAACTATTGAAAATATCGAATGAAAATATAGAAGATTTAGAAAAAGTTAGTAGAATCATTAACTTGATAAAGTTAAAAGATTACTCAAAAAAGCAACAGGGATTTTCTGTACAAAATTATTTGGATTATATTAGAAATTTAGAAAAATTAAATGTTCCACTTACTAATAAAATATTATTACCAGAAAACTTTACTGAGGCACATGATATTAGTATAGAAAAAGTTGAAATTGTTAATAACAAATTGATAAATAAAAAAATAAAACAAAGATATAAACAATTGTCAAAAAACATATATAGCGATAATACTTTCTTTATAAGACCAGCTAAAAATCTAAAGGATATGGAAGATGAATCAAAGCAACAGATTAATTGTGTTTATAAAAATTATAGCGAAGACTATGCTTATGGAAATACAGATATATATTTTCTTAGAAATATAAATAAACCTGAAAAATCGTTAGTTACAGTAGAGGTAAATAAAAATAAAATTAGACAAAAATATCAAAAAAAGAATACTAAAATCACAAAGGAACAAGATATATTCTTAAAGATCTGGGAAAAGAATATAATTCAAAAGGTTGCTTAGAATAGGAAATAGGAGAATATAGTCTCCTATTTCTTTAAAAATAATAAACATAGAAAAGTACATCAAACACTGTATTTTTCTATGTTTATTAGTGTTTTTTAATAAATTTTTTTTGAAATTGAAAAATTGCATATTATGGTATTATAAT
>CALVZC010000028.1 GCA_944372425.1 uncultured Bacilli bacterium | reverse complement strand
CCAAAAATAATGTTTTTAATAACAATAACAATTTTAGGATTATCAATAGGATATGGAGCTTTTAATGCTGAATTATCAATAAGTGGAGAAGCAACAGTTAGTCCATATGAGATTTATAAAGAAGCAATATTAAATGGAACAGAACCAAAATTAGAAGAACCATTAATACCAGTAACAATAGAAGATGATGGAACAGTAAAGAAGGCAGATTTAACAAGTAAGTGGTATAGTTATGAAGAAAAAAGATGGGCCAATGCAGTAATATTAAAAAATGAAAATAAAGAATATGTTAGTGGAGAAATAATACCAGAAGAAGAGATAGAGAGTTATTTTGTATGGATACCGAAGTATAGTTATAAGTTATGGGATTTAGGAAACTATACATCTGATACAGAAATAGATGAAAGTAAAGTACATTCAATAGAGATAAGATTTGGAACTGTTAATACTACTGATAGTGTTTCTGGAGAATGTACAACACCAGGAGTATCAGGAGAGAGTGGAAACTGTGAAGTAGGAGATTATATGACCCATCCAGCTTTTTTAGCATTTAATACAACAGGGATGTGGGTAGGAAAGTTTGAGACAGGATATGATGGAGCAACAAGTACAAGTGAAGCACAAAATAATACAACAGAAGTAGATAAAGTAATAGTAAAACCAAATGTCTATAGTTGGAGAGAAATACAAGTAGCAAATGCTTTTACAATAAGTTATAATTATAAACGAGAATTAGAATCTCATATGATGAAGAATACAGAATGGGGAGCAGTAGCCTATTTATCACATTCTATATATGGAATAAATGATGAAGTAAGAATAAATAATAATTCTAATTATTTAACAGGATATGCCGCAACAACAGAAAATGGAAGTAGTAGTACAACAAATGTCGCAATGTGGAATACTCCTACAGGCTATTTAGCAAGTACAACAGGAAATATAACAGGAGTATATGATATGTCAGGCGGAGCTTATGAATATGTGATGGGAGTAATGAAAGATGCAAATGGGAATTTAATGTCAGGTTATAATTCTACTTATAATTCAGAATTTAATGGAACATTGTTTATTGGAAACACTATAACAAATGGAATAAATTTTCTAGATGACAAGTATTATGATATTTACAAATTTGATGACGAAAATATTAATAGAGCACGAAAAATACTAGGAGATGCAACAGGAGAGCTTGGTTCGTTTAAAAATTATGTTTCAAGTTGGTATAATGATACATCGTATTTTGTTGATACAGAAAGATGTTGGTTTGGTCGTGGTGGAATTTCTAATAGCAGTTATAGTGCTGGGATTTTTAATGTAAGCAATAGTGGTGGAAGCGCTTATGTTAGTAATTCTTTCAGAATTGCACTTGGTTTATAGTTTTTTGTTGAATTTTACTTATTTGAAAATATACTAAAATCTGGAATAAAACTTTCACTACAAGTTTCTCCTTCTTGAATAAAGGCCTTTGTAATACCAATATCACATGCATAATTTACGAGAGAATCATATTCATAATCATCAACTTTATTGTTCAGTTCTTTATATTTTTCTATATGCCTTATTGGTGTATATTGATTCATAATACTAATATAAATATTATCCTTATATGTATTATGTAAATATAAAAGTATTTTTTTTGAATCATCACTATGAGTAGGCAATAATAAATGTCTAACGATTACTCCTTTTGTCATAATATTACCATTAAATTTAGGAGTGCCTACTTGTCTATACATTTCATTAATAGCTTCTTTAGCTACTGAAAAATAATTTTTTGCTTTTGAAAAGTTTTCAGCTAACTTGTTATCATAATATTTCAAATCAGGTAAATAAATATCTATTAATCCTTCTAGCAATTTTAAACTATTTACATTTTCATATGAGCTAGTATTATAAATAATAGGAATATGTAACCCTTTATTTTTTGCTAGCAGTAAACCATCTCTTATAAGTGGTATAAAATGTGTTGGGGTAACTAAATTTATATTTAAAGCACCATTATTTTGTAAATTTATGCAAATATTAGCAAAATCTTCAATAGAAACTTCTTCTCCATGATTTTTTGTAGAAATATCATAATTTTGACAAAAAATACATTTTAAATTACAATTAGAAAAGAAAATTGTCCCAGAACCATTATTACCAGAAATACATGGTTCTTCCCAAAAATGGAGACAATATTTTGCTATTTTAATTTTATTTGTTGCGTTGCAAAATCCTATTTCGCCATTGTTTCGGTTTACTTTGCAATTTTTTGGACATAATGTACAGCAATCTAAATAGTTCATTTTAAAAACCTCCGTATGTATTATATACCATATGTCATATACTTTAAATGAAAAATGTGATATAGTATAATAAAAGTGGTGATAAAATGAAAGATATTGAAATTTCAAACTTGTGTATAAAAAAAAATATTGAAGAAGTAGCAGAAAATTTAGGATTAGAAAAAGAATTAATAACAACATATGGAAAATATAAAGCAAAAATAAAAGCCAGTGAAATAATGCAAGGTAAAAAAGGAAAACTAATTCTTGTTACTGCAATAAATCCGACACCATATGGAGAGGGAAAAACTACTGTTGCTATTGGTTTAGTAGATGCTTTAAATCATATTGAAGAAAAGACTATCGGTGTTTTAAGAGAACCTTCATTGGGACCAGTTTTCGGATTAAAAGGTGGTGCAACAGGCGGTGGATATAGTCAAGTAGTTCCAATGGAAGATATAAATTTACATTTTACTGGTGATTTACATGCAATAACTAGTTGTAATAATTTAATTGCGGCAGCAATAGACAATCATATTTTTCAAGGAAATAGTCTTAGAATCGATATAGATACAGTTACTTTTAGAAGATGCTTAGATGTAAATGATAGAGCATTACGTGATATCAGTATTAATTTAAATGGCCAAGAATGTGTAAAAACATCTTTTGACATTACAGCAGCTAGTGAAGTTATGAGTGTTTTTTGTCTGTCTAAGGATTTAATAGATTTAAAAAATAATTTAGGAAGTATAATTATAGGAATGAATTATGACGGAAATCCTGTATACGTAAAAGACTTAAAACTAGAAGGCTCACTTGTTGTATTGTTAAAAGAAGCTTTTGATCCTAACTTAGTTCAAACTTTAGAAAATAATCCAGTAATTATTCATGGGGGACCATTTGCTAATATTGCTCATGGATGTAATTCGATAGTAGCAACTAACTTGGCATTAAAACTTGCTGATTATGTAGTTACAGAAGCAGGATTTGGTGCCGATTTAGGAGCAGAAAAATTCATGGATATAAAATGCCGCAAGGCAAATATAGCACCTGACTGTATTGTCCTTACTGTAACATTAAGAGCACTTAAGCATAACGGAGGAGCAACTAGTGATGAAATAAATACTCCTAACATGGAAAAACTAAAACTTGGATTACCTAATTTAGAAGTTCATATTTCTAATTTAAAAAAATTTACTTCGCATATCATTGTTTGTCTAAATAAATTTTATACTGATACAACAGAAGAAATTGATATTGTAAAGCAATTTTGCAACGAACAGTTAGTTCAGTTTTCAATCAGTGAAACATATATTAAAGGTGGTATTGGTGCTTTAGCACTTGCTGATAAAGTAAGAGAAATGTGTGCAAGAGAAAACGATTTCAATTTATTATATGATGAAACATTACCTATAACAGAAAAAATAGAAATAGTTTGTAAAGAAATATATCATGCAAAAACTGTTAATTATACAGATAAAGCTTTGAGAAGTATAGAAAAAATAAATAAAATTGAAGAAAAAGATTTACCAATATGTATTGCTAAAACACAATATTCAATAAGTGATGATCCTAAAAAGTTAGGATATCCGAAAGATTATGAGGTAACAGTAAGAGACATTGAATTACATAAAGGAGCTGGCTTTATAACGGTCTTTTTAGGAAATATTTTAACAATGCCAGGACTTCCAAAAAAGCCAAATTATGAAAGTATAGATTTAGATGATAAAGGGAATATAATAGGTTTATTTTAATAGAAATAGTCCATAATATTATTGGTGATATTATGGATTTTTTTAATTTGGTGATGAAATCTGCAGGATCGATAGTAGTACTTTTTGCATTAACAAAGATGTTAGGAAAAAAACAAATTGGGCAGTTAAACTTATTTGATTATGTAATAGGAATATCTATTGGAAATGTTGTCGCTGAAATGTCAATAAACAAAGAAGTTTATTTTTGGGATGGTGTAATTACGATGGCAATTTATACAATAATTGCTATAATAATAACTTATGTAACAACTAAAAGTATAATTTTAAGAAGATGGATAGGTGGTACTCCAGTAACTGTAATTGAAAACGGAAAAATACTGCAAGAAGGGCTAAGAAAAGTAAAATTTGACATAAATGATTTACTAGAAGAAGCAAGAATAAATGGTTATTTTGAATTATCTGAAATAGAATATGCGATTATGGAAGCAAATGGTAGATTAAGCTTTCTTCCTAAAAGTAAATTTAAACCATTGACACCAAATGATATGAAACTTAAACCAGCATATAAAGGATTAACAGCAAATGTTGTTTTAGATGGCGTAATAATGAAAAAAAATTTAAAATATATAAAAAAAGATAAAACTTGGTTAGTTGAAAGATTAAAAAAGATGGGATATGAAAATATAGAGAATTTATTACTTGTTACTTGTAATACTAATGAACAATTAACTGTTTATGAAAAAAATATTAAAGAAGAAAAACCTGGATGTTTAGAATAAGAATAAAAAAATGATAATTTTACATTATCATCTTTTTTATTAATTTTTATTTACATATTCATTTAAAGCTTTAACTTTATATGTAGGTTCTCCCATTAAATCAGTAGTCACAAAACCAGCCTTAGCATTAATTACATCTGGAATTCTATTAATAACAGTGGCACAAGTAAGTTCTACTGTTTTTGGTCTATTGACAACTATGGTAGTATCGGGTTCCCCTAATACAGTCCATTCATTTTTATCAAAATCATTTTTTGAATAAACTTTACCGATACATTCTGATTCAATAGTTATACCTTCTTTTGTAGTTGTAGTAACGACAGCACTCATTCCCGTAGCATTTCCTTTTGGGATAGTCATATTAAGTGTAGTTGAATTTAAGTCTTCATCACAAGTTTGTGGTACACATTTTTGAGTTTGACTAACAACTGTAAGACCTAATTTTTCAGCAAGCCAACCGTTTACATTCCACATATATGATGGAGTATACTCACAATTATCAATTAATTTCTTTCTTTCTTCATCGCTCATTCGATCAACTGATGCAATTTGTTTATCAAATTCATCTAAAGATAGACCAGCACCATGAGCTTGGGCAAGGGCAATACCATATTCTTCAACATTGTAACTTGAACTACCTTTTATTTTAGTAATTCTTTGTGTTGATGAAGCAATAGCACTAATAAGTTCTCCCCAATATACATCTTGATACCCACTACCAGTAATTGTACAATTTGTTTCTTTAGCAATAGTATCAATTGCTTTTACAGAAACTGGATTAGAATTCATAGGGAAAAAGGCTTCTTCACAAGTAGTAATTGCATTTATTCCTAATTTAGCACATAATTCTAATGCATTATATACATCATTAAACAAACTCATTGTTGTGACAACACAAATATCTGGTTTAGTTTCTTTTAACATTTTTTCAGCATCAGAGGCTCCAGTAATTAATATACCTGTTGGATTTCCTCCTAAAATCTCTGAAATATCTTTTCCAATAAGTTCTGGATTAATATCAATAGCTCCTACTATTTCACATCCTTTTTCTAAAGCATATCTCATAGTATAAACTGACATCTTACCTACACCATATTGAACTACTTTAATCTTTCTATTCATAATTCCTCCTATTCTAAAAATAATATACCCCATTTATTAAAATATAACAATAGAACAAAAATAAAAATAAAAAAAACAACGTAAAAAAATGTGAATAAATATTTATATAATAATACATAATATAAATATCATGCTGGGTGCATGTTAAGTAGAAAAAAGCTATCTATGTAGTAATAGCTTTTTTTTGTTGTAAAAAAATTAACTTTGTGCTTTAAATATATTATAATTAATATTAAATTAACAAAAAATTTTATTTATGATATACTAATTGTAAATTAGAACAATATAAAAGAGGTATTTATGTTAGAAATAAGAAATTTTATCGATAAAATTTTTAATAACATAGAAAGTCAAACAATAACGTTGTATAAAGAAGAAGCAATAAAAAAATTGGAAAGTATTTATAAAAAACATGTAAAAAACGGTTATACAGAATATAAAGCTTTAGGATTGATTTTTACAAAATATAATTCAATAGAAGATATTGAAGACTTAATGGGGTATACCCCTTTTGAAAAAAATAATACAAAAGAGCAAAAAATAAAATTAAAAGATGCTAAAAAGAAAGTCAAACATTTACATAGTTATGTATTTTTATTTATATTTTCAATAATTGAAATTCTGCTTATGATTTATTGGAGTCTTTATCAAGGAAATATTAATTTCTTGATTTACACAATTCCTTTTGTTTTAATTTCTATTTTATCAATAATAAAAGCTAGAAAATATGAAGTACTTGTAAGTAACTTCATTGTAGAACCAAACGCAAAAATAAGAAAATATTTTCGAGAGTACTATGATAAAATCACTAAAAAGACTATTAATTCACTAGCATTTAGCTTTGCCTTAATTTTTTTATTCTTATGTAGCGCATATGTTAGTTTAGGAATAAATGGAGCCAATAAATATTATTTTACACTTCAAACACTTTTTTATCTATCAAATTTATTTTTGTTATTTACTTTTTTTATAAAAAATATTGTTATAAAGAAAAAGTTTGTAGACAAATTTATAAGACAAGAAAAAATAGATAATTTTAATAAACATTTTAAAAAAATATTAATATGTTCATTATTATATTGGATTATTATAAGTATAGTAACAATTATATTTTTTAGTAGAGAAGCATTTTTAATTTATTTCGTAGCTGTTTCATTTTATTTTATCTTAATTGTTTTTTATGATTATACTTTAAGGCAATATATTACTTTTAAAAATATAAATTATAATAAAAAAAGAATTATGTTTGGAATTATTTGTTTTGCAAGTGTTGTGTTATTTAATTACATGCAACGAGATAACTATTTATTGCAACCATATATATCTTCAGTTTCGAGTGTAGAATATGAAAAAGATGAAATAAGTTATAATGATTATAATGGAGTTTATACAATAAAGACCAATAAAGAAGATTTTAAAGTATTACAACTAACAGATATACACTTAGGTGGAAGTCTATATACATATACAAAAGATTTAAAAGCCTTAGATGCAATTAGACGATTAATAAAGTATACTAAACCAGATTTTATTATTGTAACTGGTGATGTTGCATTCCCTGTTGGGTTAGGATCACTATCATTTAACAATCATACACCAATTATTCAATTTGCAAATTTCATGAGAAACATAGGCATACCTTGGGCTTTTACATATGGTAATCACGATACTGAAGTTTATGCAACTAGTACTAGTGATGAAATAAATGAAATATTTAAAAGTTTATCTTATAATAGTTCAAAAACATTATTATTTCCTTATGTGCAGCCTAATATTTCGGGAAGAAACAATCAAATGATCGAATTACGAGATCAGGATAATAACTTAAGAGAAGTTTTCTTTTTATTAGATTCTAACTCTTACCGATTTAATATGCCGAACGATTATGATTATATTCATGATGATCAAGTGGAATGGTATGCAGAACAAATAAAAAAAGTAAACGAAGAAGCCAATAGAATTGTACCATCGATGATTTTTATTCATATTCCTATCGAAGAATATAAAACAGCATATGATTTATATAAACTTGGAAGTAACGAAGTAAAATATTATTTTGGAGAAATAGGTGAAAAAAATGAAGCAATTTGCATATCAAATGAAGAAAGTAATTTATTTGAGAAGGCTTTAGAATTGCAAAGCACAAAAGCAATATTTGCAGGTCATGACCACTATAATAATATTTCTTTAGAATATAAGGGTATAAGATTAACATATGGAATGAGTATCGATTATTTAGCAATGCCAGGGATAGAAAATGATTATAAGCAAAGAGGGGCTACTTTAATAACCATCAAACAAAATGATGATTTTATAATAGAACAAGTTCCTTTAGAATTTTTAGATTATAATTTCCAATATTAAGTATTAAAAAATAAGAAAAAAATAATATATTAAATAATTTCTAATAAAAAGGCAAAGAAGGTTGCTTTTTTTTTGAATTGATATGTTATAATATGAAATAGTTATAAGGAGGACTTATGGATAAATTAACAAGAGAACAAGTGATGCATGTAGCATATTTAGCAAGAATAAATTTGGAAGAAGATGACATCGAGAAATATAGAGTTCAATTAAAAAAATTAATAGATGATATTGATAAAATAAAAGATATAAAAAATTATGATGAGGAACTTCTTATATCTCCAATTGAGCATAATACTAATTTAAGAGAAGATGTAGTTGGACAAATGTTAGATTATAAAGAAGTAATCAAAAATGCTCCTAATTCTAATGGAAATTTTGTAGAAGTGCCGGTGATGATTAATGAGTAAATATTTAGATTTAAGTTTAAAAGAAATAAATAAATTGCTAAAAGATAAAAAAATTAAACCAATTGATTTAGTAGAAGAAGCATTTGAAAATATAGAAAAAAATAAAGATATAAATTCATTTATAACACTTGATAAAGAAAATGCTTTTAAAGTAGCAAAAGAACTTGAAAATAAGGAAGTTGATAATTTACTATTTGGAATACCAATAGCAATTAAAGACAATATTTGTACAAAAAATTTAAGGACAACATGTGCATCTAAAATGTTAGAAAATTTTATTCCAAATTATGATGCAACTGTTGTTGAAAAAATTAAAAGTAAAAATATGATAATTATTGGAAAAACAAATATGGATGAATTTGCTATGGGATCAACAAGTAGAACAAGTTATTTTGGAGCTCCTAAAAATCCTTGGAACAAAAAAAGAATTGCAGGTGGCTCATCTGGTGGATCAGCTTCATGCATATCATCGAGAATTGTTCCTTTTGCCTTAGGTAGTGATACTGGTGGATCAATAAGGCAACCAGCAAGTTATTGCGGAATAGTAGGAATGAAACCAACTTATGGAAGAATATCACGATATGGTTTAGTTGCTTTTGGATCAAGTCTAGATCAAATTGGTCCAATGACTAGAAACGTTTATGAAAATGCTGAACTTTTAAACATCTTATGTGGAAAAGATGAAAAAGACTTAACGAGTATAGATAAGGAAAAAGAAGATTTCACTAGTTTAATTAATACAGATATAAAAGGAATGAATATAGCAATACCTAAATATTTTGTAACAGATATTGTGGAAAAAGAAGTGTTAGATAAATTTAACGAAATAGTGGAAATACTTAAAGAAAAAGGATGCAATATTGAATATATTGATATTGATTACATTGAAAATGCTGTTACTTTGTATCAAATAATAGCAATGGGCGAAGCAAGTAGTAATTTAGCAAGATTTGATGGAATAAGATATGGTTATTCTTATGAAAATCCACAAAATTTGGAAGAACTTTATACTAAAACAAGACAATTTGGATTTGGAGATGAAGTAAAAAGAAGAATTATGGTTGGATCATTTATTTTAAGTGGGGAAAATGCAAAAATATATTATGATAAGGCTTTAAAAATAAGAGATGATATTAGGAAAAGCTTTTTAAAAGCATTTAAAAAATTTGATTTAATAATAGGTCCAACAACTACAACAGTAGCTTATGATTTAGAATCAAATTTAGATGATCCATCTAAAACATTTTTGGATGATATATTAGTAATACCAGTAAATATGGCAGGATTACCAGGTCTTAACGTACCAATCGGATTTAGCAAAGATAAAATGCCAATAGGATTACATATTATAGGAAACGCCTTCGATGAAAAAACTATTTATAAGTTAGCATCTTCTATAGAGAAAACTTTAGATTTGAATTTAGATCCAAGAGGTGAAAAAAATGAATGAATATAAAACTACAGTAGGAATTGAAGTACACGCTGAATTAAAAACAAAATCTAAAATATTTTCTAATTCTGCTAATAATTATGGTAAAATGGCAAATACCTGTACAAATGTAATTGATTTAGGATATCCTGGAGTTTTACCTACGGTAAATGAAAAAGCTATTGAATTAGCTTTAAGAGCAGCTTTAGTATTAAATTGTAAAATAAATAAGAAAATGCATTTTGATAGAAAAAATTATTTTTATCCTGACAATCCTAAAAACTATCAAATAACACAGAATAGAACGCCGATAGGAATAAATGGTTATGTAGAAATAAATGTAAAAGATGGTAAGAAAAAAATAAGAATTCATGATATTCATATAGAAGAAGATACTTGCAAAAGCATACATAATAAAAATAAATCTATGTTAGATTTTAATAGAGCAGGTATACCTTTAGTAGAAATAGTAACAGAAGCAGATATTAATAGTTCTGAAGAAGCAATGAAATACTTAGAAAAATTAAGAGAACTTTTACTATACGCAGATGTTTCAGATTGTAAAATAGAAGAAGGAAGTATGCGTTGCGATTGTAACGTTTCAGTTAGTAAAACAGAAAAACTAGGGACAAAAATTGAAATAAAAAATATTGGATCGATAACTAATGTTGGAGTAGCAATAGACTATGAAACTAAAAGGCAGATAGCGTTATTAGAAAATAAAAAAGAGTTAAAAGAAGAAACGAGACGTTTTGATGATAAGACAAATACTACTGTTTTAATGAGAATAAAGGAAACTGGTAATGATTATAGATATTTTCCTGAACCAGATATTCCATTTATAGAATTAAATGACCAATATATTAGAGATGTTTATAATAATTTACCAATGTTAGCAGAAGAAAGAAGAAGAATATACTTAAAAAGTGGAATAAACGAAATTAATGCTCAAAAAATAATTCAAAATAGAATTATTTCAGATTATTTAAATAAATTTATAAATAAAGATATAAATTTAGTAATAGCGAGTAATTTATTATTGGGAGATATTGCAGCATATTTGAATAAATATGAAATTAAAATAGAAAATACAAAATTAACTGATGACAAATTTATTGATGTTGTAAATTATTTGAATAGCCAAAAAATAAATAGTAAAGTTTTTAAAACGATATTAGATGATATTATGGAAGAAGACCTAAGCATAGATGAAATTCTAGAAAAAAGCGGTTTTAAAGAAATAAATAATGAAGAGTTAGTAGATATTATAAAAGAAGTATTGAAAAATAATGAACAAAGTGTAAATGACTATCATGCAGGAAATACTAGATCTATAAAATATATAATGGGACAAATAATGAAAGAAACAAAAGGTAATGCTAATCCAAAAGAGATAAATTCAATATTAGAAGATTTATTAAATAAATAGTAAAAAACATTATTCTATGATATATGAAAATAATAGAATAATGTTTTTTTTAACAAAAAAAATAAAAAATGGTTATTTAATATGAAATTAATTAAAATAATTTCATAAATTAATATAGAAAGGAAGGATATAATGGATAATTGTTGTGATAAGGACCACTTTAGGCCAGAACCTCCGTTTAAATGTCCAACTCGTGTTGTATATGCCATTGGGCCAACTGGGCCAGCTGGACCAACAGGACCAACAGGACCAACAGGGCCTGCTGGGACAACTGGAGCAACAGGACCAAGTGTAACTGGGCCAACAGGACCAACAGGACCTGCTGGACCAACAACTATAGCCGTTGGTAGAACAACTACTGGAACCCCTGGAACTTCAGCCACTGTAACTAATAGCGGTACAAATCAAGATGCAGTATTTAATTTTGAAATACCTGCAGGAGCAACAGGACCAACAGGGCCAACAGGACCATCTGGAGCAACAGGAGCAACAGGAGCAACAGGACCAACAGGTCCAACTGGAGCAACAGGTGCTACTGGAGCGACTCCTACTATACAAATTGGTACTGTTACGACTGGTGCCCCAGGTACATCAGCATCGGCAAGCATTACTGGAACAGCACCAAATTTAGTATTAAATTTAACGATACCACAGGGACCAACAGGGCCAACCGGAGCAACAGGGCCAACAGGGCCAACCGGAGCAACAGGAGCAACTGGAGCTAGTGTAACCGGACCAACAGGGCCAGAAGGAGCAACGGGACCAACAGGACCACAAGGACCAACAGGACCAACAGGGTCAGAAGGAGCAACTGGACCAACAGGACCAGAAGGAGCAACGGGACCAACAGGGTCAGAAGGAGCAACGGGACCAACAGGACCAGAAGGAGCAACGGGACCAACAGGACCAGAAGGAGCAACGGGACCAACAGGACCAGAAGGAGCAACGGGACCAAC
>CALVZC010000027.1 GCA_944372425.1 uncultured Bacilli bacterium | reverse complement strand
GTTTTGCCTAATATAATAAAGTTTTTAAGAGAAAAAGTCAATATCTGTCGTTTAAATAATAATGATTAAGCCATATTTTTAATATAATCTTCTAATTCTACAAGTTTAATCTTTTTATTTAGATTACCTATATAAATATCAGTAGAATAATTAAAGGCTAGAAAAGTAGTATTATTTACAACGATTTTATGAGGTTCAATGTAGTTTAAGTTTGTATTGTTAATTCTTTTGATACTTCCATTAGTAATGGTAGGAGTAACATGGCAGAACTCACAAATAAACTCAATACGTTGTTTCAAACTTTTTTCCATTTCTAACTCTTGAGTAGTAAACTTTATCATAATTAACACCATCCTTTCTTTTAGGATGATTTCTATGTACTTCCAAGCCCTACGGGAGTTCGGAACACAAAAAAAATCAATCCAAACGGATTGATTATATGTTAAGTTCAAACATAAAAGTTCGAACAGAAACGTCACTGGAGCGGACGATGGGAATCGGACCCACGTAGTCAGCTTGGAAGGCTGAGGTTCTACCATTAAACTACGTCCGCATCAAGTAGACATTTACAATTATAACAAATTATAGATAAAAGTCAATCATTTTTTAATAATTTCAGTAAAAATGTTAATTTCCATTTGGAATTCCGTTTTATAACAAAAAGCGGAAATAAGTATGAAAAACGGAAATAACTCCGTATTTTTGCTATGGAATAAATTATATGATTTTTGACAAAATTAAAAGACTTATTGCAGTTTTTGTGTTTTTAACCTGAAATAAGTCTTGTAAATTAAATAAATTTTTACAAACCTGCATTTAGTCTAAAAATTTACGAATTTTACACTTTTTAGTGTCTTTTTGCCGTGGTTTTAAATATCCTAATTTTGTGAAGAAAAAAATATAAATAATAATTTTTTCCTTTATTTCCATATTTTTCTTTTTTATTTTTTTTTACTCTTTTTTACTGAATAATTTTTAAAATATAACAAATCTTATCATTTATAATAATAAAACTTGGTTTTTTAAATACTATATAGTATAATTATATTGGTGATGATAATGGATTGGGAATATATTATTATAGGGATAATAATAATAATAATATTACTTGCAATACTTAAAGCAGGAAAAAAAGATGTACATTTAGAATTAAATAAATTAGTTGAATACCTAGGTGGGAAAGATAATATTATTTCTACTGAAACAACACTTTCTAGATTTAAAGTTACTTTGAAAGATGTTTCTAAAGCAAACAAAGAAGCAATAACTAAACTAGGTGCTAAAGGTATTGTCGAAATAGATAATGATCTAAAAATTATTTTAGGATCAAATTCAAAACAATTAAAAAAGTACATTGATAATATGAAATAAAACAAATTTTTACAAACAATTACAAAATTCGACAAAAATAGACAAAATAAATTCATATAATTATCTTGAAAGAAGGTATTTGTATGAATTTTTTTATTGAAGTAGTAAAATCTATTATATTTTTAACTTTTCCAATGTTCGTATATTTTTATTTTGACAGTTTAAATATCAAATCTAATTTAGCTCTATTTCAAAAAATAAGTATTATTGCTTCAGTCTTATTATATACGGCATTTATTGACAATATTTATTTAATTATTTTTATAAATATACCATTATTTATCTCATATATTAAAAACTATAAAGGTACATATATATTAATTTCATTTATAATTTTTCTTTATTTACTATTTAAAATTAACTTATCAGTTTACTTAATAATTTTAGAATATGTAATAATATTTATATTTTTAAATTTTGTAAAAAATAAATTTAATATTTTTATAACTATTGTTTCATACTTTTACACATTTTCTTTATGCTATTATAATAAAATATCTCTTATTAATAACAAATTAATTTTAATTGTATTCCTTCTTTTTATTAATTATTTTTTAACATTATTAATAAAAAATTTAATGCAATATTCTAAGGAAGAGTATATTAACTTAGAAAGCATGTATCGAAGTTATCTATTTAAATTTATTCATGAAGTAAAAAATCCAATAGCAGTATGTAAAGGGTATCTAGAAATTATTAATTGTAAAAAAAATAAAACAATGAAAGATATAGATAATTATGTACAGATAATAGACAAAGAAATAAATGAATCTTTAAATATAATGGAAGAGTATTTAATATTTGGAAGATATTCTGTCAATTTAGATTACATGGATTTTAATTTATTATTAGAAGATGTAAAAAATACTATTAAGACTTCTCTCGATGATAAACAAATTGATTTAATCTTTAATTATAATGATGAAGAACTAATTATATTAGGAGACTATAATAAACTTAAACAAGTTTTAATTAATTTAATAAAAAATAGTATTGAAGCAAAGAAAGAAAATAAGAAATTGAAAGTAAATATAAATATACATAAGAAAAAAGATGATATTAAATTAGAAATAATAGATAATGGTATAGGGATAAATGATATAAATAAAATTGGTAAAGAATTTTATACAACGAAAATTAGTGGAACAGGTTTAGGAGTAAATTTTTCTAAATCAATTATATCTATGCATAATGGGACCCTTAAATATTTTTCTAGTTATAACGAAGGAACAAAAGTTATTATAAATTTACCATTAGTAGAAATGTAGTAAAGTTTAAAAACAATTAATTTTTTCTTTTAGAGTTTAAATATAAATGATATAATAAAGTTAAATTAGTAATAGAATTTATTCGTTATTAATCGTAAAAATACATAAGGAGGTATTTATGATTATTTCACAAGAAGTAGAAAAAATGTGTAAAGTTTCAAAAGGTGCAAATCATGGGCCAGCACCAATACCTGAAGAAGGAAAATGGGTTAAAGCTAAAGAAATAAAAGATATTTCAGGGCTTACGCATGGTGTAGGATGGTGTGCTCCTCAACAAGGTGCTTGTAAATTGACATTAAATATTAAAAATGGGATTATTGAGGAAGCATTGGTTGAAACAATTGGATGCTCTGGTATGACTCATTCAGCAGCAATGGCAAGTGAGATATTGGTTGGTAAAACAATATTAGAAGCACTTAATACTGATTTGGTATGTGATGCTATTAATACAGCAATGCGTGAATTGTTCTTGCAAATTGTATATGGAAGAAGCCAATCAGCATTTTCAGAAGAAGGTCTTCCAATCGGTGCAGGTCTTGAAGATTTAGGAAAAGGACATAGAAGTCAAGTTGGTACATGTTATAGTACTAAAGTAAAAGGGCCAAGATATTTGGAACTATCAGAAGGATATATTACTGATATTGGATTAGATAAAAACAATGAAATAATTGGTTATAAATTCGTTAATTTAGGTAAAATGATGGAGAATATTAAAAAAGGCATTGAACCAATGGAAGCAATAGAAAAAGCTAGTGGTAAATATGGAAGATTCGATGAAGCTGTAAAAGTTATCGATCCAAGAGAGGAGTAATAAGATGGCACTTTTTGAAAGTTATGAAAGAAGAATAAAGCAAATAGAAGAAACATTAAATAAGTATGGAATAAAGTCATTAGATGAAGCAAAAAAAGTATGTGATGATAAAGAAATAGATGTTGCTAAAATTGTAAGAGGAATCCAACCAATATGTTTTGATAATGCGTGTTGGGCTTATACTGTTGGTGCAGCAATTGCTATAAAATCTGGAGTAAAGACAGCGGCAGAAGCAGCTAAAAAAATAGGAGAAGGACTTCAATCTTTCTGCATTCCAGGAAGTGTTGCAGATGACAGAAAAGTAGGTATTGGTCATGGTAACTTAGGAGCAATGTTGTTATCAGAAGAAACAGAATGCTTCGCATTTTTAGCAGGACATGAATCTTTTGCAGCAGCAGAAGGAGCTATCGGAATTGCTAATTCAGCAAATAAAGTTAGAAAAAAGCCACTTAGAGTAATACTAAATGGTCTTGGTAAAGATGCTGCTCAAATTATATCTAGAATTAATGGTTTTACTTATGTTCAAACAGAATTTGATTATTATACTGGAAAATTAAAAATAGTTAAAGAAACTTCATATTCAGATGGACCAAGAAGTAAAGTTAAATGTTATGGTGCCGATGATGTACGTGAAGGCGTAGCAATAATGCATCATGAAAAAGTAGATGTATCAATTACTGGAAACTCTACAAATCCAACAAGGTTTCAACATCCAGTTGCTGGAACTTACAAAAAAGAATGTGTCGAACTTGGTAAAAAGTACTTTTCTGTTGCATCTGGTGGTGGAACAGGAAGAACTCTTCACCCAGATAATATGGCAGCAGGACCAGCTTCTTATGGTATGACTGATACAATGGGAAGAATGCATAGTGATGCCCAGTTCGCTGGAAGTTCGTCAGTACCAGCACATGTTGAAATGATGGGATTAATTGGTATGGGAAATAATCCTATGGTTGGCGCAACAGTAGCAGTAGCAGTTGCTATTGAAGAAGCAATGAATTAATTCTTTTTAGTTAACAGTTATTTGTTAACTTTTTTATTTTTAGCAAATTAAGTTGTAAAATTTAAAATAACCTGATAAACTATTATTATAGTATTATAATGTGAGGGTATTAGTATGGAAAATATTAAGATTGTAAGAAAAATAAAAAAAAATGATGGATTTACTTTGATTGAAGTAATTGCTACTATTATAATAATAGGTATTTTGGCAATAATAACTATTCCTGCTATTTCAAAATATATTAACAGTACTAGAAATACTACTTATGGAGCACACGAAAAAAGCATGGAAGAAGCAGCAAATTCAATGATGATTGATTGCATAAATAATAACACTTGTGATTTGCCTGATACAGGAGAAAAATCATTAATATATCTTAATGAGTTAACAGAAAATGGATATTTAGAAGCATTAAAATCAACTGATGGAAAATCTAACTGTAATGAAATCTTAAGTTATGTTGAAATTGAGAATACTGGAAACGCAAATTACGAATACAAAGCTTGTCTTTATTGTGGTGATTATGTAACAGATGATAATGTATGTACAAAATATGTTGCTGATCCAGAAAAACCTACTTGTGGTATAATTACTGGGGAATCAACTCAATGGACAAACAAAGATAGAACTATAATAGTTGGATGCAATGATCAAACTAGTGGATGTTTAAAAAGCGAATTTTCTAAAACGTTTAGGGAAACAACTGAAAAAGGCGTTGTTGAGATTGCCGACAAAAGTGGTAATTCGGAAGAATGTCCTGTAGATGTTTATGTTGATAAAGACCTTCCAACTTGTGAGTTAAAGGTTGTAAAAGGAACTCTAGAATCTACAGGATGGTATTCTGGTGAAGTGGAAGTAGAACTAATTAGTACAAGTGATCAAACTAGTGGTGTTTTAACTTACGGAGTTGGTACTAGTGTCAATAATAAAAATTATAATAAGCAAACTTTAATTACAGATTTGAAACAAGGAACAACAACTGTAATTGGTTATGTAAAAGATTATGCGGGAAATGAAGGAATTTGTTCATTAGATGTCAGAGTTGGAATTCCAAGACCTACATTTGAATTAGAATATGGTTATCAGATTTATCCAAATAAGGAATCATATACAACAAATATGACAGAAAATGGTACAATATTTACATCTAAAAATACTGATCCAACTATTAGCTTTACTGGTTTAGAAGAATATATTGATGTCAATAGATTGGTAGTATATTTTAATACGGCAATTCCTACAACAACAACTGGTCAAGTATTCTATTCTAATAGTACTTATAGCGAAGCAAATTCATATAGGACTCTATTAGTAGCTGGACAAACAAAAGCAGAATTTTTAATACCCAAAGGTACTTATAAAAACATAAGATTAGATTTAGGAGATTTAAGTGGTAAGAGTTACAATATTAAAAGAATAGAATTATGGGTAGGAAATACAAGCGAATTATTTACAAATAAAAATGTTACAATAAATGTTATTCCAACTAATGAGATTGTAAAAGCAACAGAATTTTCATTTGATAATGGCGTTACATGGCAAAGTAGTAATAGTAAAGAATTTAGTGCTAATTATACTGGAAGTGTTCTTTCAAGAAATAAATTACCGTTAACTTCTGATCCAGTTGTCGCAATAATAAAAAATATTGATAAAGATTTACCAACCTGTGTTCTTAAAGCTGACGGAACTAAAAATGCTCAAGGAGTTTTTTCTACAGATGCTATAGTAAGTTTTGCTTCAACAACTGATAAAGATGCTACTTCCGGAAATGTAAAAAGTGGTGTTAGAACCTATAAAATAGAAGGAACAAATAGTACTAGCATTGTTCATAGTATATCTGGACCTTCAGAAAAAACTTATACAGGATATATTGAGGATAAAGCTGGTAATTCTAGCAAATGTAGTATAACAGTAAAAAGTGATGCATCTCCACCAACTGTTACATATAGTGTTGCTGGAGGAACATATGGCACAACAAAGAGTATAACAATAACACCTAAAGATGAAGGAAGTGGCGTTAGTTACTATAATATTCATGTGTATAAAAATGGTTCAATTATTAATCAATATAACAATTTAACTTCAGCAAATTATACTGTTAACTTAAGTAGTGAAGGAAGTTATACAGTTTACACTTATGTTATTGATAAAGCTGGAAATAAAATTGTGCAAACACCAAATAATGGAAGCAATTGGTATTATCAAAATTATGTTATTGATCTTTCTCCACCAACTGTTACATATAGTGTTGCAGGAGGAGTTTATGGTGGCGCAATTGGAATACTTATAACTCCAAAGGATTCGATTAGTGGGGTAAATTATTACAATATTCACGTATATAAAAATGGTACAATATTAAATGCTTATAACAGTTTAAAATCTACAAACTATACTGTTAATTTAACTAGTGAAGGGACATATACAGTCTATACTCAAGTTTTTGATAAAGTTGGAAATAAAATTGTACAAGCACCAAATAATGGTGGTAATTGGTATTATCAGACTTATGTTTTGGATTTCCATGTTCCAACATGTACTACTTCAAAGACAAATACAGGGTCAGAATCAGGTGTAACTATCAATTGGTCTTGTTCTGATTCAGGTAGTGGATTAAAATCAGTAACTTTAGGAGGAACAGCTGTTGGCGCTAGTGGTAGCCTTGCAGGACAAAAAGCGACAGTTAATTTAGTTGCTGTCGATAATGCTGGTCGTTCTAGCACTTATACTGTAGCGGTTACTGCACAAAGTGGGGCTGATACGTTTTGCGATAATTATTGTTGTGTAGATGGTTGGTGTGGAAAAGGAGCATGCTGCCATTCTTATAGATGTCCGCTTGAATGTGGTTTTGTAAGTCGTTATTGGACAAAATATTATTAAAAATGGAGGAATAATGAAAAATAGATATATAGGAATTACTTTAATATTAATAGGTGCTTTAATATTCCTTCTAACTGGATTATTTGGTGTTATAAAGAAACAACAAAATAATGATACAGATGATGATAACTATCAAGTGAGTGATACTTTAAAAGAACAATTAGACAATAAGATAAAAAAATTAACGTCATATTTATATTGTAATTCAGGTAGAAGTGAAGAAGATAGAGCAACTTGTATATATTTAAGAGATAAAACTTATTCTGAAGATATTCCAAATGATTATAGGCTTTATTATGTAGTACTATCTAGCATTAATGAATCAGAAGAAGTAAATGTTACTGATGATGAGGCAAAATATTTTGGAGAGGACATGTTTTTACTTACAAATTATATAGATGCTGACATAATAAAAGAAAAATATTTTAGTGTATATGGGCAAGATTCTTCATTTGATCCAACATCAGCTGATAATTTAGAAGTTTTACCTAAAATTATGTATGATGAAGAACAAAATATATATTTAATATCAAATGATGAAAGAAATTTTTATGGTAACTATGTTTTAAGCAAGAATGTTGATTATAAGATTGAAGATGACTATATATATGTCTATACAAATGTAGTTTATGTAAGAAAATATACTGATGAAGAAATATATTTCATATATCCAAGTTTAGAATCAACAACTACTGTGGAAAATGTTACATTAGAAGACTTTCAAAATTATGACGTTGGAAAATTAAAAGACAGTCAATGTACTAAATACAAATTTACATTTAAAAAACAAAATGGAGATTATATATTTCAAATGGTAGAAAAGAATACTTAAATCG
The DNA here is from genome assembly GCA_944372425.1 of uncultured Bacilli bacterium. GTDB lineage: Bacteria > Bacillota_I > Bacilli_A > RF39 > UBA660 > RUG13868. The sequence continues at coordinate 6,303 of CALVZC010000027.1, read as the reverse complement.
TATTCTTTTTGTTTATAAACATTATCATTTCACAAAAAATACATATTAAATTATTAAAATTAGGATACTATTATTATGTAAGAGGTGACTTTATGAAAATATTAGTTGTTGATGATGAGCCATTAATAAGAAATGTAGTTAAAGAATATGGTAAAAATGAAGGTTATGATGTGTTAGAAGCTATTGATGGACATGATGCTATTGAAAAGATTGAAGATAATTTAGATGTAGATTTAATTATTATGGATATAATGATGCCTAGATTAGATGGTTATAGTGCTTGTAAAGAGATTTTTAAAATTAAAAAATATCCTACAATAATGTTATCAGCAAGAAAGGAAGAATATGATAAATTATTAGGTTTTGATTTAGGAATTGACGATTATGTTACAAAACCATTTAGCCCTAAGGAACTTATGGCTAGAATAAAAGCTGTAATAAATAGAAGTAAAAAACATGTGTTCGACAATGAAATATATACTTATGATACGTTGGAGGTAAATTATAAAGCCCATACTGTAAAAATTGATAATAAGGAAGTTAAATTAACTCCAAAAGAATATGAATTACTTATTTATTTTATAGAAAATAGTAATATTGCTTTATCGCGTGAACAGCTATTATTAAATATATGGGGTTATGATTTTTATGGTGATGATAGAACAATAGATACTCATATTAAAATGTTAAGAAATAATTTAGGTAAATATCGAGACTTAATTGTTACTGTTAGATCGGTAGGTTATAAATTTGAAACAATTAAAGAATAGTTTGGAATTTAAAGTATGGTGTTATTTAATTGTATTTTCTATAATAATTCTCTTTTTTTTGTGGATTTTTCAAGTTGTATCATTAAAAAGTTATTATGAATTGTCTACTAAAAAAGAAATAAATAAAGTAGTAAAACAAGTAAAAAATAGTTACGATAATTCTGATTATGAAAATATTTTTAATAAATTATCTTTTAATACTGATACATGTATTGAGTTATATGATGGAACTGTGAGAGTTTATTCTTCTTTCAGCTGTAATACAAAATCAATAGAATTTAGTCAAGAAAAAAGAGATTTTATTTTAAAAAATTATGATTCTCAAGGTTATGAAATAGAAGATGATAATTTAAATAATAAAGTCTTATTGTATGGTATTAAATTAGATGATAATAGATATGCTTTTGTTCAGGCTTCTTTAATACCAGTTGATTCAACTGTAAAAATTTTAAAACAGCAACTAGTTATAGTATCAGTTGTTGTATGTTCTTTATCCTTATTAGTAGCAATATTTATTTCAAAGAGAATATCTAAACCTATAGAAGAAATTAATGAAAATGCTAAAAAGTTAGCAGAAGGTAAGTATGATTTAACTTTTAAAGATAAGAGTACAATAAAAGAGATAAATGAGCTTAATTCAACTTTAAATTATACAAGTAAAGAACTTGCTAAGACAGAAAATTTACGAAGAGAATTACTTTCTAATGTATCCCATGATTTAAAAACTCCACTTACGATGATAAAAGCTTATGCTGAAATGGTTAGAGATTTAACTTATAAAGATAAAAAGAAAAGAAATCAAGATTTAAATGTAATAATAAATGAAACGGATCGTTTGAATTTATTGGTAAATGATATATTGGATTTATCAAAGTATCAGTCTAATACAATAAAATTAGAGTATAGTGAATTTGATATAAACGAGCTTATAGAAAATATTTTAAAACAGTATGTAATTTATGAAGAAAAAGATGGCTATAAAATAAATTATAAATCATTTGGTAAAATAAATGTAATTGCTGATAAAAGAAGAATAGAGCAAGTTTTATATAATTTAATTAATAATGCTTTAAATTATACTGGGGATGATAAAAAAATATATATTAGATTAATCGATAGTAAAGAAGCAGATAGAGTAAGAGTGGAAATATCTGATACTGGAAAGGGAATTGATAAAAAAGATATTCCTCTTATTTGGGATAGATATTATAAAGCCGATAAGACTTATTCTAGAATTCAAATAGGTAGTGGAATAGGACTTTCAATAGTAAAAAATATTTTGAAATTACATAATGTAACTTATGGTGTTGAAAGTACATTAAATGTTGGAACAACATTTTATTTTGAATTAATTAGAAGCGATAATAATAAGTAATTATTGCTTTTTTTGTATATTTCTTTTTAAAATAAACATAATATTATTGTTGTAAAATAAGATTTAAATATAGGGGTATATATGAATAGAATAATAATGTTTATAATTGGATTAATTATGGCTAGTATAGGTCTATCTTATATAATTATATATTTAAATCTTTTAGTAATTGGTTATAGTTTTATTGATTATTTAATTTATATATTTACAAAATTAGAATGTATAATTTTTTTTATTGGTTATATGTTAATTTTACTATCAATTATTGTTAAAAGGAGAAAGAAAAATGACATACATGTATGATATTTTATTAAATTTTACAGATTCAAAAAGAATTTATGACTTTTTTGAGTGGGATTGTAATGATGAAATTTTAAATATAAAAAAAATATCAATTTTTAAAGTTAGTAAAAAAACATTATTAGATATATATAATTATAAAGTAAAGATTGATGATAATTTCTTAAAGAAAATAGAAAATACTGCTATAATATATAAGCAAAGTAAAAGAAAATATAAGTATTTAACAATTCTTTCTGATGGTAATAAAGCAATTGGAATTTGTATGAATGATAGAGGAATTATTGAATTTAAAAGCTTTTTATTACTAGAAGAAGAGGAAGAAGCTTGTTTTATAGTTAATAAGTTAATAGATTTGGATTTGAAATATAAAAGGTTAGAAAAAGTAAAAAGTTTTCAATTTATAACAAGAAAGGAAGAATTTACAAGGAATTTTTTGTTAAAAGAAATTAATGAATTGTACAAGAATAACTGTTTTGAAAAGCTAAAATATTTATATATTGAATATTTTGATAGAAAAGAAGACAATATTGAATATATTTATAATGAACTTATAAAAAGTTTAAATAATATTAATGATAAGCATTTAAATATTTATAATTTATTAAAATTAACTTGTAAAAAATAGTTAGTTTTTTATTTTATAAAAAAATTTTGCAAATATTAAACATTTATGTTAGAATATAAACTATTCACCAAAAGGAGTGTTTATGCAAAAGAAAAAAATTATATTATGTTTATTGTTAGGATTTTTGCTAATAATAACTGGTATAACTGTTTATATAGTTAGGGATTATAATTATAAGGCTATTGAAAGTAAAAGAATAGAACTTGCTAGGAAAAAAGTAAGTGAAGCTAATGTTACAAAAAGTCAAGAAGATATTGATGAAGCAAAAAAATCAATCGATAGTTTAAATACAGTTGAAGTTAAAGAGGAATTATCTTTAGCAATTAGTGATTTAGAAATTTCTATTGCTAAAGAGTCAGTACAAAATGAATTTAATTTATTATTAGATGCTATTGAGAATAACTTAAATGAAGAAGAGTTAAATATGGTTATAGAAAAAATTAATTCTATTGAGTATTTGGACGTTAAAGAAAGTTTATTAGAAAAAGTAAATACTATACAAAGTCTTATTGAAGAAGAAAAAGAAAGATTAGAACTATTATCTTATTATAATAGAATGAAAGAAATTGATGCAATGAAAGTTGTATCGACACCGAATGAAAATGCTACTGTATTGGAAACAATAACGGGAACTATAACTGCTTTTACACCATTTTGTAGTGATGGCTGTCAAGGGTATACAGCCTCTGGAAAATATGTTGGTAATGGTGATATTTATCAGTATGACAGTGAATATGGAATGGTTAGAATAGTAGCAGGTGATTCATCATATCCATTTGGTACTATTGTTAGAATTAAAAATTTAAATTATTTTGGTGAAGATATTTATGCGATAGTATTAGATAGAGGAGGAGCAATTGGTAAAAATAAAAGAGTTCTTTTTGATTTGTTGTTTGCTTTAGATGAAAATGCTAATAAGTTTGGTGTAGCATATAATGTTGAATGTGAAATTCTTAGACTAGGATATTAATAATTATTAACATCCTTTTTTTATTGTGATAAAATTAAATACGGAGGATTATATGAATGAATTGATTATTGAACAAATAAGTAAAGATTTAAATATAAAGGTAAAGCAAGTTGAAAGTGTTCTTAAACTTTTACAAGAAGGTAATACTATTCCTTTTATTGCTAGATATAGAAAAGAAGCTACAGGTGCTTTAGATGAAGAAATTATTAGAAGTATAAATGATGTGTATGTTTATCAAGTTAATCTTTTAAAAAGAAAAGAAGATGTTATAAGATTAATAGATGAAAAAGGAATGCTTACTGATGATTTGAAGAATTCTATTATGGCTTGTAATAAGTTAATTGATGTTGAAGATTTATATAGACCTTATAAGGAAAAGAAAAAGACTAAAGCTACGGAAGCTATTGCTAATGGATTAGAACCACTCAGTAAAATTATTTTATCATTTAGTGACATTGATATAGAAAATGAGGCTAAAAAATATTTAACTGATAAAGTTACTAGTGTAGCTGATGCTATAAATGGTGCAAAATATATAATAGCAGAAATAGTTAGCGATAATGCTGAATATCGAAAAGAGATAAGGAGAAGAACTTATCGTGATGGAATAATAGTTTCAAAGATTAAGAAAAATGCTAAAGATGAAAATAAAATTTATGAAATGTATTATGATTATCAAGAAAAAGTAAATAGAATTAAACCGCATCGTATTTTAGCTATAAATAGAGGAGAAAGTGATGAAGTTTTAAATGTTTCAATTGATATTAATGAAGATGATATCTTAGATTATTTAAATAATAAAATTGTAAAGAAAGATAATTATTGTAGTATTTTAGTTAAAGAGGCAATAAATGATAGTTATAAAAGGTTAATTAAGCCTAGTATTGAACGTGAGATTAGAGCTATGCTTAAGGATATGGGAGAAGAAAGTGCAATTGACAATTTCGCAAAGAATGTTGAAAATTTATTGCTAACTCCGCCTATTAAAGAAAAAGTTGTTATGGGGTATGACCCAGCATTTAGAACAGGATGTAAATTAGCAGTCGTAGATAAAACTGGAAAACCACTTAATATAAGTGTTATTTATCCAACAGAACCACATAATAAAATAGAAGAAAGTAAAAAAATATTATTGGATTTAATAGATAAATATAATGTTGATATTATTGCAATAGGAAATGGTACTGCATCACGTGAGTCAGAAAAATTTGTAGCTGATGCAATAAAAGATGCTAAAAGAAAAGTTGAATATATTATTGTTAATGAAGCAGGTGCTAGTGTATATTCGGCATCAAAATTAGCAATTGATGAATTTCCAGATTTAACAGTAGAAAAAAGAAGTGCTATAAGCATTGCCAGACGTTTGCAAGATGCTTTATCTGAGCTTGTAAAGATAGATCCTAAAAGTATCGGAGTTGGTTTATACCAGCATGATGTTACTCCGAAAAAATTAGATGAATCGTTAGACTTTGTTGTTACAAAGACTGTAAATCAAGTTGGTGTAAATATAAATACTGCTTCTCCTTCTTTATTATCTTATGTATCGGGAATGAATAAAAAAGCTATTGAAGCTATTATTGAAGAGAGAAATAAAAAAGGGAAAATTACTTCTAGAGAAGAAATAAAAAAGATAAAAGGAATTACTCCTAAAGTATATGAACAATCAATTGGATTTATGAGAATAATTGATGGAAGTAATCCTTTAGATAAAACATCTATTCATCCAGAAAGTTATAAAGAGACAGAAAATTTATTACAATCATTAAATTTAACTGTCAATGATATTGGAACAGATAAATTAAAAGAATTATTAAGTAATTTTAATATAAACGAATATTGTGAAAAATTAAAAATAGATAAATATACATTGACTGATATAGTTAATGATTTACAAAAACCAAATCGTGATCCAAGAGATAATATGCCTAAGCCACTTTTACGTGGTGACATTTTACATATTGAAGATTTAAAAATTGGAACTAAACTACAAGGCACTGTAAGAAATGTAGTAGATTTTGGAGTATTTATAGATATTGGATTACATAATGATGGACTTGCCCATATTTCTAAACTTACAAATAAATATATAAAACATCCTAGCGAAGTAGTAAGTGTTGGCGATATTGTCGATTGCTATGTTACTGATATTTCAGTCGAAAAAGAAAAAGTATCTTTAAGTTTAATAAAGGAGACTAACTATTAAAAGTCAATATAAATTTTGAAAAATTTAATAGTTTGTTAGAAATTGGAAATTATCCCA
>CALVZC010000026.1 GCA_944372425.1 uncultured Bacilli bacterium | reverse complement strand
AAATATTATAAATTTTAATATAAAAATTTATTCAGAAGAAAACCTCTAGAAAAATCTAGGGGTTTGTCTACAACCTGTATAGTCAATGCATTAAGCATTGGCTATTTTTTTGATTTTTAATAAACCTTTGCATATCATAATTCTAGCTTTAAACCTTCTAAAAGATCTAAAACCGAAAGCTATTCTTTTAATAACTTTAATAAAATTATTATTACCTTCAATAAAACCATTATGATAATTATTTTCAAAAGAATTTTTAATAAATGGTAAAAACTCTAATAAAGTTTTAATAGAAGTTTTCATATAAGAAGAAATATTTAGTTTATGATTATTTAAAGTAGCTTTTAATAAATTATAATTTTTATTTTTTAAAGCATATAACAAATCTTGATAAATAAGATAAGTTTCTTTTAATTCATTATTTAGATTAATTAAATAATCTACAACATCTGCTTCAGTCATTAAAGAATCAAAACAAGTAAATCGTTTCCATTTAGAAATATCTAAATCTTGTCTTGATTTAAGAATTAATTTCCAATATCTTTTAAACTTTCTATGATGTTGTTTATGTTTTTTCATAACCATAATTCTAGTTTTGTTAAGAGATTTTGAAATAAGTTGAGTTAAGTGAAATTTATCAATAATAATAGATGCATTAGGAAACATTTTTTTAATTAATGAAACATATGGAGAGTACATATCAATAATAATGAATAGGTATATATGAAAAGTTTATTTCAGCTATTAGTAACTTATTTAAAAATATAAAAGAAAATTTTAGATTTTTAATACCTGTTGTGATTGGTATGGTTTTAGCAATTTTGATTTTAAGCAGTGTTATTGAATATTCATACGATAATTTTCCAATACCCACAATGTTATTATTTGTAGGATTGGTCTTAGGTGGAATACCTATGTTATTAAAAAATGTAATCGGTAGAAAAGAATGTAAAATGTTTAGTAGTTATATTATATTAATATTTACTTTTTCATTAGTTATTTTAATGGCATGTTCTGATTTGATTTTTGGAACTGTAAAAGAAGTCAATCTATTAGAATTAAATATTGGTGGATATATATTATTATTTATAGTAGGAGTTATTGCAGCTGCTACAATGGTAATACCAGGAATTAGTGGATCATTGATGTTAATGCTTTTAGGATATTATTATCCGATTATTGAAAGAATAAATGATTTTGTTAAATTTAATAATCTAGCCCAGAATATTTTAATACTAGGTATATTTGGTGTTGGCGTTTTAGTTGGTATTGTCTTGATTTCAAAAATGCTAGAAATTTTATTTGAAAAATATAATACAAAAACTTATTTTGGGGTATTAGGATTTATTTTTGCTTCTATTTTAGCAATACCTATTTCTACTTGCCTACAAATTCCCAATTTATCATATGACTTTCTTCAAATGATAATTGGAATCATACTTCTTGTTTTTGGATCATTTATTAGTTATAAATTAGGTGAAAAATAGTACATTAGTACTTTTTTTTTTAGAAAAAAATATAATTAGATAGGTGTATTTATATGGATAATTATGTTATAGAATTAATAAACAAATTTGGCTATTTTGGAATGTTTTTAGGTATGGTTTTAGAAGCAGTTATAATAATAATACCTAGTGAGCTTATTTTAGCAACTGGTGGAATTTTAGCAGGAAGAGGTATATTTAGTTTTTGGATGAGTTTTTTTATCGGATTATTAGGAAGTGTTTTTTGTGCTATTGTTATCTATGCAATGGGATATTTTGGGGGGTATGCTTTTGTTAATAAGTACGGAAAATATTTTTTTATGAAAGAAGAAGATATTAGAAAAAGTGATACTTGGTTCGATAAATATGGTTTAATAGCAGCTGCTATTGGAAGAAATATTCCAATAATAAGAACTTTAATTTCATTGCCTGTGGGAATTGCAAGATTATCATTTAAAAAATTTTTAATATATACTACCTTAGGAAGTATTCCTTGGACATTTGTATTTGTGTATTTTGGATATTCATTGGGAAATAACTGGACAATACTTTCTGATATAACTTCAAAATTAAAAATTCCAATAAGGATTCTTTTAATTTTATTATTTATAAGTATCATTTACAAAAAAATAAGAAATCATAAAAAAAAGGATTTTCATCCTATGTAGAATTTATGTGAAAGATAGCAATCAATTGTTTTCTTACTTGGTGAAAAAATATTTTTAGGCAAATTGTTTATATCAAACCATTCCCATTTTACAATCTCATCAGGTTCCATAACTTGTGGTATACCATTATAACAATGAGCAAGCATTCCTACAGAAACATAATGAGCATATTCATTTTTATCTGTTTGTACACAAATTACTTCCAAATTCGATATATTTAGATTTGCTTCTTCTTTTGCTTCTCTAATACCAGCTTCTTCAAAGCTTTCTCCATATTCAATATTTCCACCAGGCATTGTCCAAGTTCCCTCTTCATGAAGCTCGCTGTCAGATTTTTCTCTATCATTATTTCTAAGGCCTAATAATAATTCGTGTTTGTTATTAAAAATCATAACTCCACAACCAGCTCGTATTTGTTTTACTTCCATATATCCTCCTAATAATCATTATAAATAATTATTTATTTTTTTTCAACCTTGATGCTGTAATTAGCAGGGGCAGATATGACATTACCATCAATATCAAATCTTGAAGCGTGACATGGGCAATCCCAAGTTTTATCCATAAAATTAAAAATTAAATTACATTTCATATGTGGGCATTTATTATAGACAATATGTTCAACATTTTTATCATCAATATATTTTCCATATCGTATTCCATTTTCAATATAAACGTTAACATTTCTTTTATAAAAAGAATATTCTTTAATTGTTTTAGATAAAATATAAGTTTTTGCTATTTTCATATTATTTACGATCAAATTTACTATATTTGACATTCTATTAGGATCTAATAATGATGTATATTTATTGTCAAGACCTATTATTAAATCACTAATAACTTTTGCTGATATTGTTCCATTAGTTAATCCCCAAGTTGAATAACCAGTAGCTATATACAAATTCTTATTTAGTCTTCCAGAAAGAGGTATTGAATCAGATGACATTATATCGGTATTACTCCAAATATATTTAACTTTGTTATTAAATCTAGACTTTATCTCCCAAAGTAAATTTTTTACTAATTTTTCATTATCAATATTTTTACTTAATCTATTAGAAACAGAACAATAAACCATATAATCATCCTGACTTTTAGTATAAAATCTGATAGAGTGATTACCATTTTGCGATATAGCATTAAATTTTTTATTTTTATCAACATTCATAGCTGCCAAAAAGCTTTTTTCAATATGTGTTTTAAATGGTACAAGCCCAAGAGACATTGAAAAAGGGTAGTGTGTTGCCACTATTAATATTTTAGAAGTTATATAATTATTATTAACTTTTACTTTAAATCTATTTTCAATAAATTCATAATCAGTAGCAATACTATTTTCGTAAATGTCTATTTCTTTAGCTAAAATATTTTTTAACTCAAGCATATATTTCACAGGATTTATAACAGCAGTATCATCTACTTTTATTGAATATATTGAATTATATAAATTATTATTTTCTTTAACCTTATAGGAAATATTATTTCTCAATAATATTTTTTCTATTTTTTTAATTTTTTTTCTTTCTTTTTTATTGGTAGCATATAAAAAAGACAAATTACTTTCATAGTCACATTTTATGTTATTTTCAATAACAATATTTTTAATAATATTTATAGCTTCTATTTGTGATTGTAGATAAAGATTTTCTTTTTCTTTATTACCTTTTAAAAGATTATCTTGTAAATAAGTAATTTTTCCAGTAGAAAAAGCTGTCTTTCCATATCCTATTTTATCTTTGTCAATAAGAATAACCTTTTTATTTTTTAAAAAATATGCTGTAGTAAGTCCAGTAATTCCACCACCAACAATTAAAATGTCCGTTTCTAAATCTTGAGTAACTTTTTTATTTGCTTTTGTTTTAATTCCTTTTAACCAAATACTATTGTTAAACATATTATCACCTATTTAATAATGATTAATTTTTAATTATTGTATTCAAAATAATTCTAATTTTAGAAAAAATTTGGTATTATTAAAATAAAGGTGATTTTATATGATTTGTCCGAAATGTAAAGTAAAAAATTCTAATTTAGCCAAATATTGTATCAGATGTGGATATTTATTTCCCGCAAATGATGTGTCTAAATATGGTGATACATTAGAAAATAAACTTATCAATGAATATTTTTATGATGGAAAAATTAAATATTATTTTTATAATATTTCACTAGGATTTTTAATTTTTAATTTTTCTTATGCTTTCTTAAAAAAACAATATTCTGTTGGTATAATAAGTTTTCTTTCTTTTATTTATTTATGGTTTATTTTTGAAAAAGCAATATATTTGATTATATCTAGTTTAGGCTTTTTTAGCTTGTTTTTCATTTTCTCACTTTTATTTTGCATATTTATTTATTTTTATTACTGTTTTAAATTTAATGAAATATATGTTGATAATGTTAGATTTAGAGTCAATAAAATAATTAAAGCCAATCCAAACAGTAATTATGAAGAATTAAAAAAGATTTGCAAAAAAGATAGTAACGGAAATTGGATAATGGCAATAGTAAGTATAATTATTATGTTTATTTTGTTAATCCTAAAATAATTAAATATTATTTCGCATATTTAGACATTTATTTTAAAATTTATTTTAATATTATTAAATCATAGGTATAATAATTATGGTGATTGTATGAAAAAAAGAAAAAAAATATTAGTCGTAACTATAATAATAATATTTTTGATTATTAGCTTTATTATTTTTATTAATTTTCCAAATATAAAATTAGAACTTGTTGGAGGTGACATAGTTTTAAATGTTTATGATGAATATATAGAATTAGGGGCTAAAGCATATTATAAAGACAAAGATATTAGTAAAGATATATATATAGAAAACAGTAATTTAGATACTTCAAAACTTGGAACTTATAAAATAGAGTATGTAGTAAAATATAGACAAACTAAGAAGAAAGTTAAACGAATTGTAAAAGTAGTAGATAATGTTGCACCATCATTAACTTTAAATGGTGACTCAGTTGTAAAATTAACTGTTGGAGAAGAATTTAATGATCCGCTAGTTATAGCAAAAGATAATTATGATGGTGATTTATCATCAAAAGTTGAAATAGTTAATAATGTTGATAAAAACATAGCTGGAACTTATGAAATTACATATAAGGTTAGTGATAGTTCTAATAATGAATCATTAATTAGTAGAACTGTTATCTATCGCGAAAAAATTGATATAACTAAAACTCCAGAAATTGCTGTACTTAATTATCATTTCTTTTATGATCCAACTTTAGGGGAATCATGTAATGAATCAATATGCATCGATGTAAAAAAATTTAAAGAACAATTGAATTATTTAAAAGAAAATAACTATAAGACACTAACAATGGAAGAATTTAAAGAATGGATGTATGGTGAAATAAATATTCCAGAAAAATCTGTTTTAATTACAATTGATGATGGTGCTATGGGAACAGGTGCTCATAATGGTAATAAGCTTATACCAATATTAGAAGAATATCAAATGCATGCTACTTTATTTTTAATTACTGGATGGTGGGATATATCTAATTATTCCTCTGAATATTTGAGTGTCGAATCTCATACTAATGATATGCATACGAGTGGATTGTGCAGTGGTGTTACAAGTGGTGCTCAAATGTTATGTAGTAGCAAAGAAGAAGTAATAGATGATTTAAAAAAATCAATCGAAGTAACTGGTTCGAAAACAGCATTTTGTTTTCCTTTCTATGCATATAATAATAGAGCAATAGAAAATGTCAAAGAGGTAGGATTTTCTTTAGCATTTATTGGTGGAAATAGAAAAGTAAATAGATTAGATGATAAATATAAAATACCAAGGTATCCGATTTATAAAAATACTTCATTAAATGAATTTATAAACATTGTTAGTAATTAAAGAATAAAAAATAAAAAATTGACAAAATTATAATTATTAAATTATAATAGTATCATTAAAACTATGAACAAAAGAAGTAATAACAATAATTTTTATAGAGAGTTAGTGTGTGGTGAAAACTAATAAATAGTTGTTATGAATAACATTTGTGAGTGCTTAAAGAACAAAGTAGACTAAGCCGGTATGCACCGTTATTGCAATAAGGTGATTACTTTTGTAATAAATTGGGTGGTACCGCGGAAATACTAGTTTTTCGTCCCTTCTGGGATAAAACTAGTTTTTTTTAGGAGGAAAATTATGATTGATGTAAAAGAATTGTATAATAATTTAGATAATTATATGGAAAAGAGTATAACATTACAAGGATGGATTAGAAATCATCGAAAGCAGAAAGAATTTGGTTTTATTGATTTTTCTGATGGAACTTGCTTTAAACATGTCCAATTGGTTTATGATAATAAATTAAAGGATTTTGATACTATTCAAAAGTATCATGTTGGATGTGCAATAACAGTTGATGGAAAGGTTATTAAATCAGTTGGTTCTGGTCAAGAATTTGAAATTCAGGTAAAAAATATAAAATTAGAAGGTGATTGCCCAGAAGATTATCCTATGCAACCAAAGAGACATTCAAATGAATTTTTAAGAGAACAAGCTTATTTAAGACCACGTGTAAATTTATTTCAAGCTGTTTTTAGAGTTAGAAGTAGTGCTGCAGATGCAATTCATAAATATTTTCAAGATAGGGGATATGTTTATTTTCATGCCCCACTTATAACTGCTAGTGATTGTGAAGGTGCAGGAGAAATGTTCCAAGTAACAACATTAGACTTAGAAAAAATAGCTAAAAGTGGTAAGGTAGATTATTCTAAGGATTTTTTTGGAAAACAATCATCCCTTACTGTATCTGGACAGTTAGAAGCTGAAACTTTCGCTTTGGCATTTAAGAAAACTTATACTTTTGGACCAACTTTTAGAGCAGAAAATTCTAATACTAAAACTCATGCAAATGAATTTTGGATGATTGAACCAGAAATTGCATTTTGTGATTTAGAACAAGATATGGATATTATGGAAGATATGCTTAAGTATATTGTTAATTATGTTTTAGATAAATGTAAAGATGAAATAGAATTTTTTGATAAATTTGTAGAAAAAGGTTTAAAAGACAAATTAATTAAGTTAGTTAATAGTAAATTTACAAGAATAACTCATGAAGAAGTTATAACTATTTTAAAGAAAGCTAATGTTAAATGGGAATTTGTTCCAGAATATGGTGAAGATATTGCTAAAGAACATGAAAAATACATTACTGAATATTTTAATGGCCCTGTATTTATTACTAATTGGCCAAAAGATATAAAGGCATTTTACATGAAGCAGAATCCAGATGGAAAGACAGTTGCAGCAGTTGATTTAGAAGTCCCTGGAGCAGGAGAGTTAATGGGTGGCTCACAAAGAGAAGAAAGTTATGATAAGCTTATCAACCGCATGAAAGAATTAAATATGCCTTTGGATGGAATGGAATGGTATTTGAATTTAAGAAAATATGGTGGATGTTATCATTCAGGATTTGGAATGGGATTTGAAAGACTATTAATATATTTAACTGGTGTTGAAAATATTAGAGATGTTATACCATATCCTAGAACTCCTGGAAATTGTGAGTATTAATAATTGTAAAATTAAATAAAATTTGAATAAAATCCTCTTTTTAGTAGAAAATACTAATAGGAGGATTTTTATGAAAAAAATAATATTGTTTATTATAATTTCTTTCTTTGTTTTAGGTTGTGATAATTTAATGAATACACCTACAAAGAAGGTAGAAGAATTTTTTAATAAATATCAGACAATAGATAATAAAGTTGTCGAACAACTAGATTATACAATTGATAATGATTATGAATTAACAACTGAACAAAAAGAAAAATATAAGAATGTAATGAAAAAACAATATAATGATTTAGTTTATATTATAAAAGAAGAAACTGTAGATGGTAATAGCGCAACAGTAAAAGCGGAAATAGAAGTATATGATTACAGCAAATCTATTATAGAAGCAGATAATTATTTGCAAAATAATCAAGAAGAATTTTTAAATGAAGATGGTACAGTTAATAAGGAAGAATTTGTTAATAAAAAACTAGAATTAATGAGTAAAAATACTGATAGAGTAAAATATACTTTGACTTTATCATTGACTAAAAATGATGATGTTTGGAAGATGAACGATATTACAGAAATAGATAGACAAAAAATTCATGGTATATATAGTTATTAAAAATTAGAAAAATATATTGATTTATTGAATAATCAATGTATTTTTTTTATAATTATTAAATTCATTTTAGTAATATTTTACTTAATAGGTATTATTAATGCTGTTAGAAATTTATATAATATTTTAAACTTGTTAATTAATTTTAACTTTGATATAATTAATTTATATAGATAATTGGAGGGATTTCTTTGCTAAAACTTATATTTGATAAAATAAAAGAATCTATTAAATCAATACTTCCAATAACTATTATCGTGTTAATTATATGTTTACTATTTAAAAGTGATAATTTGATAACGTTAATTCCTTCATTTTTAATAGGTTCTCTTTTTTTAATTATAGGTATGTGTTTATTTGAGCTTGGTGCAGATATATCGATGATTGAAATAGGTGAAAAAATAGGTATTCATTTAACTAGTAAAAAAAGTATACCTTTTATTTTAATTATATGTTTTCTTATTGGTTTTATTGTAACTGTTGCTGAGCCTGATTTAAACGTTTTAGCAAGTCAGGTACCTACAATTTCTAGTAGTGTATTAATATTAACAGTAGGTATTGGTGTTGGTATCTTTCTTTTAATAGCTATTTTGAGAATGCTTTTTCAAATCAATTATGCTTATTTATTAATTTTTATTTGCGGGTTATCTTTTATAGTTGCTTATTTTGTACCAAGTGAATTTGTACCACTTGCTTTTGATTCTGGTGGAGTTACAACAGGTCCGCTTAGTGTTCCTTTAATTATTGCTTTAGGTGCTGGACTTTCTTCGTTGCGTAGTGATTCTAAAAAAAAGGATGATACTTTTGGTATAATTTCTTTTTGTTCTGTTGGTCCAGTATTAATAATTTTAATTTTAGGATTAATTTATAATGCTAAATCGACTTATAATGAAATTTTTGTTCCAACTAATTTATCTTTAATCGAAGTATTAAAATTATATTTAGACGGATTACCAATTTATTTTAAAGAAGTTTTAATGTCATTAGGACCTATTGTTTTACTGTTTATAGTTTATAATTTTTTATATTTAAAATTAAATAAAAAAGAATTAAATAAAATATTTAAAGGTTTAATTTATACATATTTGGGTTTAGTTATTTTTTTGACAGGTGTTAATGTTGGGTTTATGCCAATGGGATATATGGTAGGTAAAACATTGGCAAATTATAGTTATGTTTTAATAATTTTAAGCTTTATTTTAGGGTACTTTATAGTAATTAGCGAACCTGCTGTTGCTGTTTTAACAACACAAATTGAAGAAATTACTAATGGAAACATAAAAAAGAAAACAATGGATATATCTTTAGCAATTGGTGTTAGTATCGCTACAGCAATTTCAATAATAAGAGTTATAACGGGAATTTCAATTTGGTATTTTTTGCTTCCTGGGTATATTTTTGCTCTTGCTATGACATTTTTTGTTCCACCAGTATTTACTGCAATTGCTTTTGATTCTGGTGGCGTAGCATCAGGTACGATGACTGCTACGTTTTTATTACCATTTGCAATTGGTGTAGCAGAAGCCCTTGGTCATAATGTTTTAACAGATGCTTTTGGATTGATTGCTATTGTAGCTACTATACCACTTATTACTGTCCAACTGGTTGGATTAATTTATAAATTTAAAACTAAAGTTAATTATAATGATCCAATTTATAATGAAGAAATTATTGATTATTACTAGGAGGCATTATTATGAATGAAGATATAGTAAAAACTAAAATGCTAATTACTATAACTGATAAAGATAAGTATGCAAAAATTTTAAAATTATATAAGAGACATAAAATTACATATTCATTTTTAATAAATGGAATTGGAACAGCTTCAAGCTCACTTTTAGAATATTTTGGTCTTAGCGAAATTAAAAAAAATATAATGATTAGTATAATTCCTGAAAAATTAGAAATAAAATTATTATATGATTTGCATAATAAAATGGAAATATATAAACCAGGAATGGGTATAGCATTTACTACTTCAATAACGAGTGCTACAAGATATTTATCTAATCAGTATAAAGATGTTAAATTTGTAGAGGAGGAATACTTTATGATAAAAGATAAAGAGTATGAACTTGTAATTGTTATTGTATTAGAAGGATATTCATCGTTAGCTATGGATGCTGCTAAACGAGTTGGTGCAAGTGGTGGTACATTAGTACATGGTATTGGTCTTGGTTCAAAAGAGGCAACTAAGTTTTTAGGTATAACAATAGAACCAGAAAAAGATGTTGTTCTTATTTTGACAGAAAAAGATAATAAGAAAAAAGTTATGAGTGAAATAACTGATGCTGTCGGCTTATCTAAAGATGGAAGAGGAATTTGTTTTTCAATTCCTGTAGATAATGTTGTAGGATTGCAGGAAAATATTATATTTGAAAAGAAATGATTAGATTCTTATATTTATATAAAATAAAAAGCTCTTTTTTTATATGAGCTTTTTATTTTAATAATTTTTTTTCTTCATTAGTTTCTTTTTCTAATATTACAGTTGCTTCTTTTACAGTCTCTTTTATGTTACTTTTTCTTTTGCAAAGTATAAACCCAATAATTTCAATAATTGAGTAAACAGTAATAAATAATCCAACGATTCTAAATGGTAAATTTTGAATAAATGCTAATGCAATAGCAAGGGCAATTATTAATAAAGCATTTACAAAATAAATAATTTTTTCACCTTTAGGTTGTTTAAATGTATTTATTAATCTGTTGATTCCGACATATAGTAGAAATATTGAAACGGTAAGTCTTAAAACTGTTTCAATAGCATCGAAAAAAACAATTGAACAAATTATAGTTATCATTCCGATTAACATATAAATCATACCATTAATGATTTCTTTTTTGTTTGGGTTAAATTGTGATGTTTGATAATAAACCAATAGTTTGAATATTCCTATTAATATTGAAAATGCTCCAAGTATATATATTACAAATTTAACAACACCATTTGGATTAGTAAATAGTATTATACCTAAGATAAAAAATAAAATTGCATTTAATAATGATTCTCCCATATTATAAGTTTTTACTTCTATTTTTTTCATAAGACCTCCTATCAATAATTTAATTATATATTAAAGATTAAGAAAAGTATAGTTAATTGTTATATAAAAATATAGAAAAAATAAAAAAATATGTTAAAATATAAATAGGAGGTTTCTTATGAGAAATATAGATTTATTGATTAATAATGGAATTAATGTTAATGGTAGTTTAGATCTTCTTGGAGATATTGATACTTATAATGATATTTTAAAAGAATTTTTTAATGAAGCAAATGAAAAACTAGCAAAAATAAATGAGTATAAAAATAAAAATGATATGTCTAATTATGCAATTTCAGTTCACTCTTTGAAAAGTGATGCTAAATATCTTGGTTTTACTAAACTAGCTGAATTAGCTTATAATCATGAGATGGAAAGCAAAAATAATAATATTGATTATATTAATGAGCATTATGAAGAGTTAATAAGTGAAGCTAAAAACATAATTAAGATAGTAAATGAATATTTTAATGGTAAAGAAAATACAGGTAATGATATAAATAATTTGAATAAAAAGTCTATTTTAATTGCAGACGATTCAAATATTATAAGGAATATTATAGAAAAAATGATTGGCGAACAATATAAAGTTATAATGGCTGAAGATGGGATGGAAACAATTAATAAAATTAATGAAAATAGTGATAATTTAATTGGAATATTTTTAGATTTATATATGCCTAATGTTAATGGCTTTGAGGTTTTAAAATATCTTAAAGAAAATAATATGTTTAATAAAATACCAGTAGCTATAATAACAGGGGATGATTCAAAAGAGACAATTTACAAAGCATTTGATTATCCTATTGTAGATGTATTAGCTAAACCATTTAATGAAAATGATGTAAAAAGAATAATAACAGCTATGTTAAATTTAAAATAAATAGACAAGTAATCTTGTCTTTTTTTATTATAAAAATTAATTTTAAATAAGCAGCAATTGTTATAATTTATATTGCAAAAAAAATAAAAATAATGTAAACTTTAAATATAAATAATAATACTAGGAGTGAATTATATGAAGAATAAAAAAGGCTTTACTTTAATAGAATTATTAGCAGTAATAATAATATTAGGAATATTAATGATAATAGCAATACCAGCAGTAACAGAGTATATATCATCATCAAGAAAGAGTGCATATATAACAACAGCAACAAGATATATAGATGGAGTAAGAAATAAAGTAAATGCAGCAGAAATACCAGTCTATGATATAGAGACAACATATTATATACCCGGAAGTTGTGTCTCAATGGAAAAAGGAGGAAAAAGTCCTTATGGAGATTGGAGAGAATATTATGTAGTAGTAACATATGACGGAACTAGTTATGACTATTATTGGACAAGTAGAGATGAAACAAACACAGGAATATATTTAACATATCAAGATTTATTAGATGTCAATAGAATAGAAAATGATGTAACAAGTATCTCAACAAGCATAGGAGTAGGAGATAGAGAAAAGATATTAGTATTAAAAGATAGCTGTGATATAAATGATGCCGAAGAATTAATAGCAACAAGTAGTATATCAGAAAAGGGAATAAGTGATGGAAGTGAAACAGAAGAACCAGGTAATATAGCATACAAAGAAGAAATACTAAATGGAACAGAACCAAAATTAGAAGAACCATTAATACCAGTAACAATAGAAGATGATGGAACAGTAAAGAAAGCAGATACAACAAGTAAATGGTATAGTTATGAAGAAAAAAGATGGGCAAATGCTGTTATATTAAAAGAAGAAAGTAAGAGTTATAATAATGGAGAAGTAATACCAGAAGAAGAAATAGAGAGTTATTTTGTATGGATACCGAAGTATAGTTATAAGTTATGGGATTTAGGAAATTATACAGGCGACACAGGAATAGATGAGAGTAAAGTACACTCAATAGAGATAAGATTTGGAATAACGAATACAAGCGATAGTGTTTCTGGAGAATGTACAACACCAGGAATATCAGGAGAGAGTGGAAACTGTGAAGTAGGAGATTATATGACCCATCCAGCCTTCTTAGCATTCAATACAACAGGGATATGGGTAGGAAAGTTTGAGACAGGATATAATGGAGCAACGACAGCGGCTGAAGCACAAAGTAATACAACAGAAGTAAATAAAGTAATAGTAAAACCAAATGTCTACAGTTGGAGAAACATCCAAGTAGCAAATGCTTTTACAGTAAGCTATAATTATAAAAGGGAGTTAGAATCCCATATGATGAAGAATACAGAATGGGGAGCAGTAGCGTATTTATCACATTCTAACTATGGAATAAATGGTGAAATAAGGATTAATAACTATTCTCAATATAAGACAGGATATGCCGCAACAACTGAGAATGGAAGTAGTAGTACAACAGAAGTCGCGCTGTGGAACACTTCTGTAGGATATTTAGCAAGTACAACAGGAAATATAACAGGAGTATATGATATGTCAGGAGGATCCCATGAAATTGTAATGGGAGTGCAAGCAGATGAAAATTGGCAGCCATTATCGGGAAGACATAATATATATAATTCAGGATTTAATGGAACATTGGGGTGCCCAACATGTGATCCTAGTGTAAGTGGGGTAGATAGTACTATAACTAAAATAACAAATGGGGTGAATTTACCAGAAAGCAAGTATTATGATATTTATAAATATGATAATGTTAACACTAGTCGTATAAGAAGAATATTAGGAGATGCAACGGGAGAAATGGGTCCGTTTAAAATATCTCAGAGTCCTATTAATAGTTGGTATTCAGATAATGCTTACTTTGTATATAATGTTAATCCATGGATTAGTCGTGGAGGCTATATTAATAATCAAAATAATGCTGGAATCTTTTATTATGGAGCTCATGTTGGGAATGCAAGTAATACATCGTCTTTTCGTATTGTATTTGTAATATAGTTTTTCTATGTATGCAAAATTTAATCATATGTGTTTTAATAAGTAAACAAAGTGTTAATAAACACAGAGTTGATATAAAAAAATATTTTAATTATCTCAATTGTATATTTTACAATTGGGATTTTTTTACAAATAATAATTTTTTAAATTATGAAATAAACTGGTAGTTTCATCATAATATTTTATAGGTGAGTACTAGTGAAGAAAATTTTTATGATATTAGTAATAGTAATTTGCTTTTTTGTTAATGTTAACTTTGTAGATGCAGTATCTGATACAGCAACTTCTACTGTTGTTATGGACATTGATAGTAAAAGAATACTTTATGAAAAAAATAAAGATGAAAAAAGATTAATTGCATCAATTACAAA
>CALVZC010000025.1 GCA_944372425.1 uncultured Bacilli bacterium | reverse complement strand
AAAAAAGAGAAATTTCCTTTTCCAAAACAAAAAGAGACTGATACAAAATCAATCACTTAATTTTGAGACAGCCCCTTCTTTTTTTCTTTTTTTAGCACGATTTTTAATAATATTTCTATATATTGGAACTAATTTAGTAAAAACAAAATACATAAATTTATGAGTAACTAAATCAAACTCACCAATAAATTCAACATAATCTCCACCAAATTTTTTCTTAAATTCATGAAGACCTAGTCTAGGATTATCTTTAGATAAATCTCCAACAGTACCAAATTGATCATATATTTTAATACCATTATCATAACAATATTTTATATGTTCGTAATAAGTTTTATAATTAGAATAACTATCCATCAATATATTATGATTACCAGCATATAATACCCAAGCTTTGTCACCATATTCCATTACGACATGACCATTTAAAATAATTTCATCTTGGTATTTATTTAAGGCTTCTTGATATTCTTCAATATAAGAATTTAGTTTATCTAAACGTTTTTCCAGCTCACTCTTTTTTGTCTTAATACTAGTACTTAGAGATTCTCTTTTTTCAATTTCATTTAATTCTTTTTCAACTTCTTTTTTTTCTTTTTCATAAATATTAATAATTTTTTTAGGATTTACAGAACCAATAAAAAGATTCATCTTATTATCTTTATTATATATTTCATATAGAGTTTTATAATACTCTAAATTATGAGAAACAAAATCTTTTCTATTTTCAGTTAAATCCATAAGATGACTAAAAGTTGGAATATCTTCAATAGTACCAATTCTAACATTTGTTTCTAATTTTTCAGCTTTATTAATTCTTTGCTTAGTCGTTTTTGAAAACTTATTCTTAAGAACATCAAAAGATTCATTCATATCAATTCTAAAAGTATATCTTGGCTGCATTGTTTCAAAATTTTTAGTAAATCCTAAATGCTTAAATCCTAATTTTAATAGTTCATTATATACTAATTTTGGATTTTTTTCTAATTTAATCTCTTCACCTAGATAGTTTTCCTTATGCCAAATAATATCAGGATCAATTTTTATAAATATAGCTCTGCGTTTTTTAGCAAATTTTTTAATATAGTTAGTAAAAACTTTTAATAATTTAAAATCATAAAAATTAATAACAAATCCACGTGGAGAATATAAATAACAATATCCAAAAGGAAGTTTTTTTTCTAGTAATAAAGCAGAAGCTTGAATGTTATTATTATCATCAACTAAACCAACATAATGTGGTATAAGTTTTTTTTCTTTTTTGGAAAATTCTCCCCATGCATAACTTTGCAGAAAGTGTGATTTTTCTTTATGATTTTTAACAAAATTCTCATAGCGTTCTTTATCAATATTTTCAATAAATTTCATATTATCATTATCCTTAATAATAAAAGTATAATATTTAATAATATAAAAGTCAAATACAGTAATTAATAAAGTTGATGAAGGTTGACTATTTGAATTTAATATAATAAAATTAGTTTGGTGATATTTATGAAGAAAATATTAAATTATTTTATTGCACTATTGGTTGTTTTATTAGTCGGATTAATAGTATTAAATATAGAAAATAATTTTCAATATAACAAGAAAATAAATAATATGGAAGAAAAGATAAAAAATATAAAAAAGGAAAATGATAGTCTTCAAAATAAGAAAAATAAAATACAAAATGAATATGATGAGCTTGAAGAAAATAAAGAAAAGGAAATAGAGGAGTATAAAAAATGGCAGTTAAAAGTAGAGAAATTAAAAGAATTACTATAATACTTATTTTAATTATATTGGTTATAGTTAATATAATGATTTACTTAGAAAGCAAAAGCTTAAATGATAAATATAAAAACTATAGCGAAGAATATCTTAATTTAAAAAAAGAAAATAAAGAAATTAATAAACAATTATTTAATTTAAATAATGAATTAGACACTATTAAAAATATAGAACAAAAGACAAAAAATATAAAAAAAGAATATTTTGGCAATATAAAAATATTAGAAGACAAAATATTAAATAATCAGTCTAAGCAAAAAATAGCCTATTTAACATTTGATGACGGTCCTTACTATAATACATATAAAATATTAGATATTTTAGATCAATATGATGTTAAAGCAACTTTTTTTACTACTAACATTAATGGTGAAACCTGTTATGATAATAAACAAGCAAATTGTCATTTAATGTATCAAGAATATTTAAAAAGAGGTCATACCATTGCAAATCATACTTATTCTCATGGAATAAAAAGAGGACTATACAATAGTGAAAAAACTTTTATTGATTCAGTAAAGAAACAAGAAGACCTTATAAATAGTCAAACTGGATATATAACAAATATTGTAAGATTTCCTGGTGGGAGTGCAACTGCTGGGAAATTAAAAAATTCAATAATTGAAGAATTAAGAAAAAATAATTATGGTTGGGTTGATTGGACCGCTCAGGATGGAGATGGAGGAAGTTTATCTTCTAAAGAGCAAGCTTGGCAGACATTTACAAATTCAATAGATAGTAATATTGAAGTTATTTTATTACATGATTACAATGGCATAACTACTTCTATTCTGCCAGATATTATTCAATATTTAAAAGATAATAATTATCTTCTATTACCTCTTTTTTATGAAAGTAATATGGTAAATAAATAAAAAAAATCCTTTTAAAGGATTAACCATTTTATCCAAGTGCTACGTCCAAAATCATCATTACTGAAAAACCTATTAAAGTGAAGAGTGCCATTTTCTCTTTTTTTTCATTTGCCTGACTAGCTGGAATTAATTCTTGGACAACTACATATATCATAGCACCAGCAGCAAAAGCTAATAAAAATGGTAAAATAAATCTAATTTTTAAAACTAGTAATGCTCCAATAACTCCAGAAATAGGCTCGACAAATCCACTTAACTGTCCCCAAAAAAATGCTTGTTTTCTAGAAAAACCTTCACGCCTAAGTGGAACACTTACTGCCGTACCTTCTGGGAAGTTTTGTAGACCAATACCTAATGCTAAAATTGAAGCCGAAGCAACAGTAGCACCCTCTAAACCATAAAAAATAGAACCAAATGCAACTCCAACTGCAAGACCTTCTGGAATATTATGCAATGTAATTGAAAAAATTAGCATTAGAACACGTTTAAAACTGCTATTGTCTTTTTTATTATTTTTAGATAATTTATTATCAAAATGATTGAAAATTCTATCGCCTAAAAATAACAATAATCCACCAGCAAAGAAACCAACAAAAACAACTAACCATGAAATCATTTTTAAATTTTCAGCCATTTCTATTGCAGGAGATAATAAAGACCAAAAAGATGCAGCAATCATAACACCTGCAGCAAACCCTAACATACCATCCATAATATTTTTGTTTACTTTTTTGAAGAAAAATACTAGAGAAGCACCTAATAACGTTATTCCCCACGTAAAGCACGTTGCAATTAATGCTTGAACAATGGGATTTAAATTATTAAAAAAATCTATCATATATACTCCTTACCTGTATTTATCGTATGTTTTTAAATTATCTGTGTATAGGCTAATAACTAAAAAGTTTATAATAATTAAATTTAAGGTTTATATGACAATATTATTAAGCTAACATATTATAATATAGAGGAGTGATATTTTGAGCAATAATAATTTTAGGGCAACTAAAAAAGTAGTAGTAGATGCTGGGCATGGTGGTAGCGACCCAGGTGCTATTAACGGAAATGTGTATGAAAAAGATTTCAATTTAGAAGTTGCTAATTATATTTATAATCGTTTGAAAGAACTAGGTGTTCCTGTTTATATTACAAGAGATACAGATGAAACTTTGGATAGAAATGAAAGAGTAAGTAGAATTTTAAATGCTTTTGGAAATAATAGTGATGTTATCGTGTTGTCTAATCACATAAATGCAGGAGGTGGCAAACAGCCATTGGGCGAAGTTGGTTTGTAGAGCGATTTAAAGCATATTTGAGATATTTTTTTTACGTTTATATAAAACTACTTTTAAATAGAATAAAGTAGTTTTTTAGTGAACTAAAGTTTTGAAGATATATAAGAAATTTTGTAATAATTTTGATTATCAAGATAAATTTAGTATAATTTACCTAGTAGGTGATATAATGAATAAATTAGAATTTAACGATATTATTAAAATAGAAAATAATAAAAAAATAAGGAAAGATAATGTAAAATTATATTTGGATTGTGTTTATTGTAATAACAAGCCATATAAAAATCTTTCTGATTTGGTATTATCTACATTAATGGGAGTTGGAACGATGGGAGGATTTAGACCTATTGGTTCATATAAAGTCTCTTTTGATATAAAATATGTTGTTTTATATTCAACACATGAAGATATATATTGGCAAGACAAACTTGATGAAGAACTTGGAATTTTTACTTATTATGGAGATAATCAAGAGTCAGGAAGAGAGTTACATGATACTAAATTAGGTGGTAATAAAATTTTACGTGAAGTATATAGTTGTTCTCAATCAGATGATATAAATGTTAGAAAGAAAATTCCTCCTTTCTTTCTTTTTGAAAAAGTTGAAGGTGGAGATGTAAGATTTTCCGGATTATTGGTTCCAGGATATAGAGGAATTCCTCAAAAAGAATGGTTAACAGCAGTATGGGCAAAAAGAAAAGAAGGAGGTAGATTTCAAAACTATAAAGCTATATTTACAGTGTTAGATACTTCGGAAGGATCAGCTGAAAATCCAAATGATGCTTCTATCGATTTAAAATGGTTAGAAGACTTGAAAAAAGGAAAGGGATATGAAAGTCAATTTGCTCCTAAAGTTTGGAAAAAGTATATTCAAACAGGAAAATTTACACCTCTTATTGTTAACGTAGAATCAGAAATAAGATCTAAATCTGAGCAACTTCCTACTGAAAATTTAAAATTAAAAATGTTAAATCAAATTTATGAATATTTTAAAGATACACCAACAGATTTTGAACAATTTGCTATTTATATTACAACGTTGGCGGATTCACACATTATTTATTGTGAAAATACAAGACCATCAAAAGATGGAGGGCGTGATGGAATTGGTGAATATAAAATTATGGATAGTTTGAGTACAAGGTTAAAAACATCATTTGCATTGGAAGCAAAATGTTATGAATTAGATAATTCCGTTGGAGTAAAGGAAACTTCCCGATTAATTTCTAGAATTAAAAATAGGCAATTTGGAGTTTTTGTGACAACTTCATATGTTGCTAATCAGGCATATGAAGAGATAATAGAAGATGGACATCCAATTGCAATAATTTCAGGCAAGGATATAATAGACATATTATTTAATAATGATATTACAGATTTAGATTTGTTAAACAAATTATTAATAATTAATTTTCCAAAAAATTAATATAGTTTTTAGCAAGCAATGGATTTGTATAGCACAAATCCTTTTTATATGGGAAAATCCCAAACCCTCTAAAAAAGCCGATACTTATTGTATCGACTTAAATATTAATTATTGAATTCTTCTAATACTTTTCTCATGTAAGTATTATTTATCCAAAAGCAATGTTTTGTATAATTATCAGCACCAGTTAATTTGTCTTTTATTGGTAATGGATAAACATCTTTTGCATTTCTACCATGAGGTCTTACATGGCAGACTTCATTATCACTAAGTCCAACAAAGTTTGTTTTTCTTTTTCCGTTAGTTATTGATTTAACTATATTACCACTTTTAATAGTGTTATAAGTTGCTTTCCACATTTCCATAACACTTGTTTCTATATCAAGTTCTGGCATATTCCAAAGTTTTATTCCCTTGAAAATATATTCATCATTAACTTTTTTAAATACAAAAAACATATATTTTGTTGTTTCTAATTCTTCTCTTAAATCACATGTTTCCCAGCTTTGATTAATTATATCTGTATACTTAAATGCTGGAAAAGAAATTGATTCTTTTATTCTTCCATTTTCTTCAATTCTAATTGTTTTAGGAATAATGTTGGCTTTTTGGAATTCTTCAGTTTCTGCTAAATTACTTCTTACATTAAACATTTTATTAATTAATAAACTATTTATGTTTTTAGCTTTTGAATCTATATTTAATTCTTTCATTAATTCTTTTTGTGATTTTCCTTTGAATTTGTTAATAACATTATTAACATATTCTTCAAACGAAATTTGTGTATCTTTTAATACTTTTTCAACATCAGAATAATTTCCTATAAATTTTCTAACCAATTGAGTCATATAAGAAACTTTAAAACAAAAAGCTCTTTGCATAGCAGGAATATCATTAAACGGTTGTTTCCTTACTGATAAAGAATTAGCTCCTTTTGTACAAGCGCCTAAATACATTGTATCAGCTTCAGAAATTTCATGTGCTTTACCTTCTTTTATTTTATTAATTATTGTATTCCAATCTTTCTCAATCTGATTTAAGTCTTCATTTAATGCTAATTCTAATAATTTTTCATGAGTTATTTTATAGTCCTTTTTATCTTTTCCTGGTTCCCATAAATACCAAAGAAGTTGTATTTTATTATTTTTAAACCAAAAGTGACTACTTCTAAATTCATTTTTATATTCATTTTCAAAATCTATAATATTAAGAACAAGTCTTTCTTTTGCGGATAATTTCCCATTTTTTAGTTTTCTATATGGTGTAACTTTTAATTCAATACCTGCTGGCATAAAATCTGGCTCAGAATCACTATTGTTTTCCATTTCAAATAAATACTTTTCAATTAATTGTCCTAATCCACCTTTATTTGCTTCTTTATCTTCAATAGTAATTACTTCTGTTTTTATTAAATCATTTAATGATTTACCAATAGCTGATTTTGATATTACTTCAATTTCTTCTCGGGTATATAATCTTCCCTTTTTCATAAAAAACTCTCCTTTCGATCTTGTTTTTAATTAAGATTTAGTTTAAAATATTATTATATAAAAGGTTGATCTTTCCTAATAATTATTTTATAATATTATCTAGGAAGGGTTGATCTTTTCACTTGCTTTTATTATAATATAAGTAGGTATTTTTAACAACATAGGAGGTTATGATTCATGGAAAAAACATTAGTTGAATTATTTGCTGGAGTTGGTGGATTTAGATGCGGATTAAATCACGTTGAACTTAAAAATGATAAAGTAGTAGAAAAAGGAAATTGGAAATGTTTATGGGCTAATCAATGGGAGCCTGCTACTAAATCTCAAGAAGCTTATGAGTGCTATGTTAAAAGATTTGGCTCTGATAATGTAAGTAATGTGGATATTTTTGAAGTAGATAAACATGAAATTCCAGATCACACATTATTAGTAGGAGGATTTCCTTGTCAAGATTACTCTGTAGCACAAACATTATCAAATAGTAAAGGTATTGAAGGAAAAAAAGGTGTTCTATGGTGGGCTATTGAACAGACTTTAGCAATTAAACAACCCCCATTTGTTTTGTTAGAAAACGTTGATAGATTATTATTATCTCCGGCAAAACAAAGAGGAAGAGACTTCGGTATGATTTTAAGAAGCTTCTATGAGAATGGTTATGACGTTCAGTGGAGAGTAATTAATGCTGGTGAATATGGATTGCCTCAAAAAAGAAGAAGAACTTATATATTTGCTTATCATAAGTCAACAAATTATTATAAAGAAATGCAAAAGATTAGCGAAAAAGATATATGTTTTGAAAAAGGTATATTTGCTAAACAATTACCAATTAAAGATGGTTATGAAAAGATAGTAAAAAATGATATTTCTGAATATAAAGATTTAGTAGAAGTTAGTGATAAATTTAAATCGGAATTTTATAACACTGGGGTAATGGTTAATGGTGGTATTTATTCTGTAAAGACAAAGGCAGATTATAATTTAGTTTATCCTTTAAGAAATATTAGAGAGGAAGAACAAGTAGATGACAAATACTTTTTATCAGAACCTCAAATAGAAAAATTTGCTTATTTAAAAGGTGGTAAAAGGATACCAAGAGTTAAACCTAATGGAGAGCCTTATACATACAGTGAAGGTGCTATGCCTTTTCCAGATAATTTAGATGCACCAGCTAGAACGATGTTAACTAGTGAAAGTGGTGTTAGTAGAACAACTCATGTTATAGAAGATTTTAAAACAAAAAATCTAAGATTATTAACTCCAAAAGAATGTGAAAGAATCAATGGATTTCCGGATGATTGGACTAATACAGGTATGTCTGATAAAAAGAGATATTTTATGATGGGAAATGCCTTAGTGGTTGGAGTTATTGAACGCATAGGAAAAGAAATAGAAAATATTATTGATGAGGAAAAATAGTATGTTGATTTTGTATTATTTTATAAAAAGTGATATAATTTAGCTAGAAGATATGCAGTATTTGTCTTTTTAAGATAAATGCTGCATTTTTTTGAAGTAGGTGGTTAATTTGCTATATTTAGAAGAAAAATATAGAGGTAGAAATAAATTTAATATTTATAATTATAAATTAACTTTATCTCAATTAAATGAGTATATTGTTAATAGTATTTTAAATGATAGAACTTTAAGATATATATTTACTGGTAATATAGAGAGTAAAGAATATAATTATTTAGAAATGTTACGAAAATTTATTCCTGAAGAATATTTATATAGAGAGAAACAAGTTTTAAATAATTGGGATGAAGAAAAAAATATAATAAAAATTCTTTCTAAAAATGTTGGCTTTTATAGTTTTTTGGCAGAAGCATTAATGTCATATCTAAATTATTTATATTTAGACAATGAATTAATTACTGGAGTATTAAGCGTCAAGAATACTTTAACTGACCAACGTACAGGTGTAGATGTTTGTATGATATCTGACAAAACTTTGATTTTAGGAGAAGCAAAATTTTATAAAAGTTTTCAAAGTGGTAAAAAGCAGATAATTAAAGATTTTTCATCAAAATCGCTAATTAGTAAGTTAAAAAATTTTTATAGAAATTATAATTTTCACATAAAAAAAATTGATGGAATTACTAAGAATTACACATATGATAAATTTTTAAATTTAAATTTTATTTTATCCGGTTTTATTTTACATAATACTCAAAGTAAATATAAGTACAATGATATTGATAATATTAGTATAAAAAGTTCAATATGTAATTATGATGTGATTTTTTATCATTTACCAATATATTCAAAAACTGAACTTATAGAGTTAACAATAAAAAAGGCATTGGAGTTGATAGTAAATGAATCAAAAATATAGAGATGAAATTTTATTAGAATTAGATAAGAATAAAAAAGTTACAAATGAAGAATTGTTTGTTTCTGAATTGACTCCGTATTATCATTTTTCAAAAAATGATAATTTAATAAGCAAAATACTCTATTATAATCAAATGGAAAATAAAATGTTACATAATAGTAAAATATCATTTACACCTGAACAAAAAAGAATTTATGATGAAATTTGTATAAGTGGAAGATATGCTATTTCAGCAACAACATCATTTGGTAAAACAACAATCATTAAAGAATATATAAAGAAAATTCAGCCTAAAATAATTGTGTATGTAGTTCCTACTAATGCATTAGCAGACGAACTTTTATATGAGTTTGAATCGCTATTTTTAATTGATGACTATAATATAATTGATACAAGCATTTCTGAAAATAAACCTGATGATGATAAAATAATCTTTATTGGAACACAAGAAAAATTATCAGATATAAAATGGTTAAAAAGTATTGTTATTGATTTATTTGTAATTGATGAAGCATATAAATTAAGTGATAAAATAGACGGTTATAGAGAAATATCTTTAAATAGAAATTTTTATGATTTTTTGAATATATCGAAAACATCTATATTGCTATTACCTTTAGTAAATTCAATAATTGGTCTGGATAAATATAATATTAAGCTGTTAAAAAGTGATTATTCACCAGTAACAAAAATTTTTATTGGAGAAGAAAACTTTAATTTTAATAAAATAATTGTAAAAAAAATAAAGCAAAATACAGAAAAAAATTTAGTTTATTTCTCTTCTCCAGCTTCTTTAGAAAAATTCTTTAACAACGAATTATTACCAAATATATCGAATAAGATTAAAGATGATTTATGGATTAAAAGAGTTATAAATGACTTTCATGAGGATTGGTTGCCTGTTGTCGCTTATAAAAGAGGTATATCAATTCATAATGGGAGTATGCCTAAGTTTATACAAATTAAGATGGTAAATATGTTTAATAAAGAAAATCATGTCAACACGATTCTTTCTACATCATCATTAATTGAAGGAGTAAATACACCTACAAAAAATATTTTTATAAAAGATTCTAAAATATTTGATAAAAAAAATATTATAAAATATAAAAATTTAATTGGAAGAGCAGGCCGTTTAAATGTTACACCTGTTGGTAAAATATATTATGATAAGAAATTTCAAGAAGAATTTGAAGAAGCTAATATGAATTGGAAAAATATAGACTTAAAACTTTTAATTTCTGATAATAAAGTTTTAGATGATATCAATAGAGATAAAGATTCAAATAGAGTTAATGAATTTTGTGATTTGCATAGTTTAAATGAGAAAGAGTTAAGAGATTTTATTGAAAAATCAGGAATGTCATTAAAACAAATAGAAATATTAATAAAAAAATTAAAAGAATATAATGAAGAGTATAATTTAAAGCAAACTAAATATTCTAGCAGTTCAAATTTAGTGTTTTTATATTCAAAATTATTTTACAACAGTAATACTATTGTAAAATATTTGCCACCATTAGTTTCTAAAGAAAACATTTTGAATTTATCTTTTAATACTAATCTTACAAAAAATGAATTAGAAAAATTTCAAAAAAATATAAAATATAAATATTTAAATACAGTTATGTCAGCAACAATGAATAGAACAATTAATGATAAAAATATGTATAGTATTTCAGATATGTTAAAATATATTAAAGAAAAGTGTGATATGAGATACTACGACATTAATAATAGTTTTATTGTTTCTACTCTCATAGGATTTATTTATAATTTTTTACCGTATGATTTAATACCTTTGTTGGAAAATATTAATGATTTATATTTATTATTTGTAAATAATGGTAATGAGATTATTAATTATGATGTTATTACTTATATTAATAGTCAAATAGATAAATATAATTTAAAATATTTTGGTAAAATTGATTGTACAGATAAGGAAAGAAAAATAATTAAGAGATTATTTGAATATGGAATTCCTTATACATCTGTTAAAGATGACTTAGAATATTTAACTGAAAGTATTGATGATAATTTTTCAATAAATCATATTAAGAGAGCAATATATTCTAATGAAGAAGTGAAAAATAAATTATATAAATATTTCGAATAATTTGACTTTTAAAATCTTTTCTATATAATAAGAACCAATAAATTTAATTACGAGGCGATTATATGGGAAATATTTCGTATTACTTTTATTTAAATTTACTTTTAAGAGAGTCTTGGGCTTAGTGTCTTTGACTCTCTTTTTTTGGAGGTTCATATGGTTGAAATAAAGGATGGAAAAATAAATGCATCATTATTGAGTTATGATGGTATGTTATCAGAAAGATTGTTAAGTAAATATGATTATAAAAAATGCAAGAGTGATTTTGAAGATGTAGTGGACTGTATTGTAATGAATAGAATAGCACAGTCAATGTACTATGAACAGTTAGATTTTAAAGTTGATGACAATTTGAATTTTATTGTTTTTTGTGATGATCCTAGATTAGATAAAAATGACAATACTGTATTTACTTTAGACAGAATTTTTTATGATAAAAATTTGACTGCTTGCAAAGAAATATTACACTCTTTTAAATCTTCTTGGAACAGATTAAGCGAAGTAGAAAGGTATATTATCAAATGCTTATATTTTGATGATGAAAAGATATCCGATGAAGAAATAATTGATCAATTGCTAACTTATAAAAATAAATATCAATTATGTAAAAAAAGTGCTTATTTGAAAATGGATTTATTATTAAATGTTGATGATGCTAAGGCAATAAATAATAGTTTTAAACATATCGAAAATGCTTTGAAGTATCAATCATTACTTGAATTTTCAGATAATAATGATAGAACAATAAAATCAAATAAGGAAAACAACTAGGAAAAAATTAGGAAAACTCAGTTTAAAAGTTCAGGATAATTCTTGAACTTTTTTTGATATGGTTAAATATCCTCTTTTAGATGATAATTTTATTGAACAAAGGCCTAAGTTCATATCAAAGAAAGAGGTGACTTATGAAAGAAGAAAATGTTTTAATTTATGCAATAATCCCTGCAGAAATTTATAAAACAAAAAAATTAACAAGCGAAGAGAAACTTATTGCAGAAAGAATAACAGCTTTATGTAGAAATAAAGGATATTCTTGGATAACTAATAAAGCTTTAGCAACAATGTATGGAATTAGAGAAGATACTGTTTCAAAACATATAAAAAAGTTAGAAAGATTTGGATTCATAAAATGTGTGTATAATTGGAAAGCGGAAAATAAATCAAAAAGAAAAGTGTATTTGTGCAATGATATATGGGATGAAAAAGATATTTCATCGATGATAAATAACCAAGAAGATGTTTGCTATATGTGCCAACAAAATAATAACAATAATAGTAATGATAATAATTATATAAATAATAAGAATATCATGCTAGATAATGATAGATAAAAATATTAATCAAGTTTTGTTATCGGGTATTATTGTTAATATTAAAGAAGGCATAGGTGGATATATATTATTCACAATGAAGTGTAAAAAATATAGTGAGTCAAAGTATGATTCTGTTTATGTTAGCTCGAGTATCTATGAGGATTTATATAACATATATAAGGATATATTTATTAAGGATAATGAAATATTTATAAAAGGTTATATCAATTCCTATGTGGATAATAATAGAAACTACAAAATGTTTATATCTGTAATTGGTGTGTCTAAATCATATGAACAATTAATTGAAGGTAAGAAAACACCATATATAAGATTTGACGCTGATGGCGTTATGGTATGGAATGGAAAAAGATGTGAATCAACTCCACTATCAGAAGAAGAATTAAAAGAAATGGATGAGTTACTTAATGAATTTAGATAAGAATATCAAAAATATTTCTAACATAAGTTTTAATGGTAAGGAGTTGTGTCCTGTGCAAGAAACAAAAGAAGACTACTTTAAAAAATTAATATTAGAATATTTATTATCTCATCTTGATTTAGAAAAGTTTGATTATGGATCTTGATTTTTATTTTATTTGTGATATGATGAAATTGTCTCAAATATAGCTAAGAATCGCTAATAAGGAGGATTAGATTGAACTACGATTATTTAGCTAAAACAAGTTTTAATGCGGGAATCTATATTAGACTTTCCCAAGAAGATAGAGATAAAAAATATGATACTGATAGTGAGAGTGTTATTAACCAAAAAGAAATACTTAAAGAGTATGTAGAAAAAAATGGATACAATTTATATAAAGCATATGTTGATGATGGATTTACTGGAACTAATTTTGATAGGCCAGCTTTTAAAGAAATGATTGAAGATATTAAAAATAAGAAAATCAATATGGTTGTAGTAAAAGACTTATCAAGATTAGGTAGAGATCATGTTATGACAGGTTATTATATAGAAACATTCTTTCCAGAAAATAGAGTTAGATTCATTTCATTAGTAGAAAATTATGATAGTATGAAGAATCAATCAAGTAATGATTCTTCTATGTTCATAATTGCATTTAATGATTACTATAGTAAACAAAACTCATTAAAGATTAGAAATGTATTAGATTCAAAAAGAAGAGAAGGAAAATTTATTGGAAGTTCTCCGTGTTATGGGTATAAAAGAGACCCAGACGATAAAGGACATTTAATTCCGGATGAAAATACTTCTAAATATGTAAAAATGATTTTTGAATGGAGAGCTGAAGGCGTAAAAATAAGTGATATAGCAACGAGACTAACGGATATGGGAGTAAAAACTCCGAGTGCTTATAAAAATTTACAAAAATCATCTAGATTAAAGAATAATGATAAGTGGACCATAAGCTCTATAAAAAAGATTCTTCAAAATAAAATTTATACTGGTGATATGGTTCAGCATTGTCAAACCAATATTAATTATAAATCCAAAAAGAAAATTACTCTTGATGAGAATTTTTGGATAACTGTTGAAGGAACCCATGAGCCATTAATAAGTAAAGATTTATTTATGTTAGTAGAGAAGATGAGAAAGGCTCATGATAGATCTGCTAAAAGTATAAATAATAGAAAGCGAAGATTATTAGAAGGATTAGTTTTCTGCAAAGAATGTGGAAATAGAATTGGAATAACCTATAGAAAAAATCATGATTACTGGAGTATGAATTGTAATAGATATGCTAGAGAGCCAAGAAGAAGGTTTTGCACACCACATTTTTTCCCATATGAGTATTTCGAAGAACAATTTATAAATAACATACAGATATGTTTAAAAGATTTATTTAGCAAACTCAATATTAAAGAACTAAATGAAGAAATTATAAAACTAACTAACAACAAATCTACTGATTTAGAAATAAGAAAAACAGAGTTAGAGAAAGAAAAAGAAAAACTATCATTAGCAATTCAAGTTTTATATCAAGATCGATTATATGGCTCTATATCAGTAGATACGTTTAGGAATTTATCAGAACCATATGAAAAGAAAATAAAAGATATCTCAAATAAACTTTTAGATGTGGAAACAGAAATTTTAAAAAGAAAGCATAATAGAACTAAGATTCCTGATTATACTCAAAATATTAAAAAATTGTTGAACTTAAAAAAGCCAACAAAAGATTTGTTGAAAACATTAATACATAAAATAGAAGTAGATGACAATAGAGTTGTTACAATAATTTTTAAGAATCAATTTCTACCAGATTATTCTTATCAATATATTGATGAAAATTTAAATAGAAATCCCTATGGGAGAAAAGGAAAACCTAAAAATAAATAAATAATTAAATCACACAAGCACCTTCCCCAGGTGGCGAAGGTGCAGAAGTAGTTTACGCACTACGAAATGAAGAAACTTTAGCAAGATCAATTTTAGATGAGATTG
>CALVZC010000024.1 GCA_944372425.1 uncultured Bacilli bacterium | reverse complement strand
TCATATTTACCTCCAATTTTATTATAACAAAAAAATGTAGACAGTTTTTTTATGTCTACATTTATCTTACAACTTCAATATCTATGTAGTTTTACTTAAAACATTACCATTTACCATATTAGTCTTAATTTTAGCCAAAATTTTACTTTCAGTTCTAGAAACTTTAACTTGACTAATTCCCATTTCCTTAGAAACTTCACTTTGACTCTTATCTTGATAATATCTAGACAATATAATTCTTCTTTCTCTTGGATCTAACTTTCTAACTTCCTCTCTCAATGTTAATATATCTTCATCATATCCTTTTTCTATATATTGTTCATAATCATATAAATTAACATCTTTTCCTTCATCTTCCATATTAAGTTCATAATCAAGACTCTTTACTGACAAGCTACTATTTATAGCATCTTCAATTTCTCTACAATCTTTATCCAAAAATAAAGCTAATTCTTCAATTGTTGCATCTCTCATATATTTTTGCGCTAAATACTCACGAGCTTTATTTATTTCCTTATTAAGCGATGATACTTCAGGATTAATTTTAATCAATCTATTTGCTCTAACATACTTAATAATTTCACCTTCAATATAAAAATGTGCATAACTAGAAAATTTTGCATTCTTGTCATTCTTATAATTTCTTATTGCTTTAGACAATCCAACGTTTCCTACTTGATACAAATCTTCTAAATCATTTTCATCATAACTATATTTTCTCGCTATTGAATAAACAAGTTTTCTACATGAAAATACTAATTCATTATCATTCATAAATCTCTCCTATATATTTACTACATTAAATACACTAAATTCATCATTCATTTCACAAATAGAATCATTAATGTTAACCAATTGTCTATTATTTATTTTTTCATAACCGCAAATGAAAAATTTACCATTCTTTTCATTAATTCTCTTACTCCAATTATCTAATATCTTCGATATATCAGTGCTTATATAATAAATATTGTCAAAATTAATTAACAAATACTTTATTCCAACTTTATCAATAGCGCTTTCTAAAACTTGATTTAATTCTAATTTTGTAACTTTATTTATAACACCATAAAGTCTTATAAAAAGAACTCCTTTTTTATATACAGTATCTATTTTTAACATTGTTCCTCCTCGATATTTAATATAGATTATTTTTTTTCAATTTTATACCAATTCGACAAACAAAACCATTTTTTTTGTAAGACAAAATTCGACATTGGACTTATTTATAATAATATTATTATCCAAAAAAAGAAAAAGAACTAAAAAAAGTAATAATCAAAATTGATTACTACTTAACACCACAAAACTAACTAATCAAAAACTTTTACAACATTTGTCGTATAAACATTACCTTGACTATCTGCAATTCTAAATAACGCATAATAATCTTTAGATATATCCAAATCTTTAAACTCTATAGAAAAGCCTTTATAAATTTCTGCCTCAAAACCAGTAATTACACCAGATGAAGACCAATCTGTAGAATAAATTCCAGAATCGTCAAAAATCATATACTCATAATTTAAAAGTTGAATAATTTTCCAATCGTTTATATCAATAGCAACTTTTGGAGAGACACTATTTTCTTCATTAACAACAGCTTCTATAGCACCAGCAATTTTACCATTAGGATTTTCTTCATCGACAATTACTTGTAAATAGACAGGTAACATTTCAAAATCATTTAAGAAATCATCACTCCAACGTTGTAAAGTACCAGGGATTATATATTTTGTATAGTCTACACCTTTTTCTGACTCTAAAGCTGATATATATATTTCATCACCATCTGAATTAGTTGCAACTAAACCTTTTTTAGATAATGTTGTAGTTAATGTAGTACCATTCACCTCAATATCTGTACCCTTAAATCTTGGAATATAATAACCAGTATTAGTTTTTTCAAAAATAATATAGCTAGCCTTACTATAATTTTCAATAACTTCTTGTGGTACATCTACAGAAATTACTCCTTCATTATTAGTTACTGGAATATTTCCTTCCAATCGCCAATTATATAAACGTTCTCCTAGCAATTCATAAGCAAAATTATCGATAAAATCAGTATATTCATCTGCAAAATTGAAATTTTTATATAAGTACATTATTTCTTTTAATTGCTTCTTATTATCGTAAGGAAAATAAATAGAAATACCATTAGTATCTAATAAGTCAGTCTTTTGATATACTACTAAGTCTTCAATAGCACTTTTTAAACTATTAACTTTATCATAATACTTTTCTGGCAACTGATCTACTAAATCATATAAATCTACTAAATCATAACTAGTAGCAGACACTTTTCCAAAAGTTTTGGAATTACTTCTACTTCGAGAAATTTCAGAAAAATTAATAACTAAATCTTCATCTATACTCTCAAACAACAAATCTAATTTTTGTTCAAGTAAATCTATTTTATTTAACTTTATTAAAGATAAAGAAATTCCTTTACCAGAAATTTTATCACTATAATATTCAAAATAGCTATCAACTATATCTTTACCTATGTCATAGGTGGTAGAAGATTTATTAATATTCTTTAAAAATACATAATCCCAACCAAAACCTGGTTCAACTTCCTGTGAGGCAATCATATAATCAGCATAATCTGAAACGACATATGCAATTTCAGCTGTAGCCATTAAGCAAGCATCAAATCCAATAAATTCTAATTTGTTATTTACCCCAAATACACTATTTTTAAGTGCCGTTTTTAATTCTAATAAAGTTAAAGAATTAGATACATTATATTCATCATAACCGTAACCATAAATTGGCCCGCCACCATGATCCCATAAAATCAAACTATATTTTTCGGATTTATAGTTATCATAAGCATAATCCAAAAATTCAGTCAAAGTACTAGCATTTCCTATAGCCTTTTTAGAATAAGAAATCAATTTTTCTAAACCATCACCAGTAACTTTATAAATAGCATTTTCATCACTAGATATCCCTTCATAATGCCAGTTTTTAGTTCCTCCAGTATATATTAACAAATTAATATTTTCAAAATCAGCATTAGAATTTACTATTTCATTTATATCAGCACTTGCCGAATAATACTTTGACTCTAAATCAGATCCTACCATATAGATCATAATAGTCCTTTTACCTGAATAACTATTAAATAATATATTAGAATTTAAAAACAAAATAATTAAAGAAATAAAGCAACATATACTACCTAAAGTAATAAATAATTTTGCTAATCTATTATTACTTTTTAATGGTCTATAATTGCTAACATAATTAGTATCATAATTAGTATTTTGAGTGTTTTTAGTTATATCAATATTACTATAATTAATAGGCATAACCAATGCATTAAAATTGTCTGCTTTTTTAAGTTCATTAAAATCTTGAAAACCGTTATTAGATTGATTCTCTAACTTACAACCACAATTATTACAAAATTTATCATTTTTTAAAGCCTCTGCACCGCATTTTTTACAAAACATAAAAACTCACCAGCCTACTTTTATATTAATATAATACCATAACACAATAGTTCTTACAATCGAAATAATTCTATTTTTTAAAAGTTTTAATCAAAAAAAAAGAGAAATTAATCTCATTTTATAAAAATTATTTAATGTATTACTTCAATGCAAAAATTACTTTTTCTCGCTTGTTTTTCTTTTTGTTTTGCTAGTCGCATTATTATTTTTTTTAGTTTCATCTTTAGTAGACGTTTTCTTTTCTTTTGCTGTACTATTACTCTTTTTGCTTTCTTTTATTTCTAATTCCATTGTTTTTTCATTTTTAACTGCTTCATTATTAGGCTTTACCTCTTTAGAATTATCCTTTTCTTTTCGAGCAAATACGATAAAGGCAATTATACCAATAATAAATAATATAGATATTATTGAAATTATAGTATTAGTAGATGATTTATCTGGTTCAACACCATTTTTTACGTTTTCTACTATATCTGTTCTTTCTTCAACACTCTTATTATATTCATTAACAATATCTTGTTTTATTTCTTCTCCCCATGCTTCTTGAAAACCTGGATATGTTTTATCACCAATTATAATAAAAGGGACTCCTTTAAT
This sequence comes from uncultured Bacilli bacterium, assembly GCA_944372425.1. Taxonomy (GTDB): domain Bacteria; phylum Bacillota_I; class Bacilli_A; order RF39; family UBA660; genus RUG13868. The sequence continues at coordinate 11,105 of CALVZC010000024.1, read as the reverse complement.
AGTAGTATTTAAATACTCAGCTACTTGATTTAAAAGTTCAGCATTTTCTACATCTTTCCACACTTCATATGTCACCAAATTATAATATTGTCCGTATTCCTCTTCGATACTATCAAAAAAACTTAATGCTGATGCACAAAAATTACAACCTTCTCCTCGAAAAAGATATACGTTAATTTTTGAATTTTCGGAAGTTGTTTCTTCTGCATTTACTGAAAATGGTATCACAAAAGCAAAAAGCAACAATGCAATTATTATAGTTCTAATTTTTTTCATATTTCCTCCTTATTTGTATAAATAAAATTTTAACAAAATTTTAACAAAATGACAATATTTTCTATATTTTTCATAAAAAATTCACACAAATTATTTATTTTCTAGCTTTTCTAAATCTACTCCACTTATAATATCAAACTTTTTACTTATTTTATCACTTGTAATTTGAACATTTTCTACTTCTTTGTTGACTGTTTGAATACTTTTAGCTAAACGATCCCATCTTTCTTTATACCTTCCAAATTCTATTCCTAATTTATTTAATTCATCATGGATTATTGAAGTATATTTATCTCTTTCAATATTTTTAATTATCATTTGAATAACTGTAAGTGTCGACATTAATGTTGTAGGTGAAGTAATCCAAACTCTTTTTTTGTATGCATATTCAATTATATCGCTATGATATGCATTTATTTCAGCAAAAATTGCTTCAGCAGGTAAAAACATAATTGCTTGATCAGAGGTTATTTCTGGAATTATATATTTACTGCTTATTGCATCAATGTGCTTTTTTACATCTATTTTAAATTGCTTTTCATATCTTTCTCTTGTTTCAATAGGTAGTTTTTTATCAACCATCATTCGGTAATTTTCTAAAGGAAATTTGGAGTCAATTGCTATTGTACCTAATGGCTCTGGAGCAAATAAAATACAATCTACCATTGTTCCATTAGCAAGTGTATACTGCAATGAATATACTTTGTTATTTGATTCACCAAAAACACTTGAAAGTATTTGTTTTAAATTAACCTCACCAAATATTCCTCTACTCTTTTTATCTGTTAAAATTCCTTGCAAAGATACAATATCACTAGATAATGACTCAATTTTCTTTTGTGCCTCATCAATCTTACTTAATCTTTCTAAAACATTTGTAAAAGTTTTATTAGTTTTTTCAAAATTTTGATCTAATCGTTCATTTACTCTTTCATTAATTCTATTTAGTCTATCTTCTACTTTCTTATTTAAACTTTCGAAATCGTTATTAATGTCTTTCGTAAGACTACTTTTAAATTCATTAATTTCTTTATTAATATTAACTTCGAATCTTCCTAATCTTTCTGTTATATTTGCCTCATCAATTTTTTCATTTTTATTATTCAAAATCAAAAAAACTACTAATAAAATTAAAACACATAGTAAAATTATTATTAAATATTCCATAAAACCACCTACTCTAAATTCATCTTTTTAGAAATTAATCTTGATAATAAATAACTAAAACCTAATGATATTAAAATAAGAAAAACTGTTTTAACATCGCCTAAACTATCAATCAAACTTTTTCCTACCATTCCCCAAAAATATACTATTGAAATTTTCCCAATTGCTAGTGCCAAAATAAATTTTTTCAAATCCATTTTAATAATTCCTGCCGATATATTAACTAAAAAAGCTGGGGTAAAAGGTAATGCAATTATTAATACTAAATTAGGAAATCTTATTTTTTTTAACTTTGTTATTATTTTTTCTAATTTTTGATGTTCTTTTGATTTTTTATTAATATATATTCCTAACATTTTGTTAGATAAAAAATATGCAATTAGACATCCTATAATTGTCGATACATACGAAAGAATAAATCCCCAAAATATACCAAAAGCACTAAAATTAAAAGCTACAAAAACTCCAAGAGGTAAAATTGGAATCATTGATTCTAAAACTATAATAAAACATCCGGATAAAAATCCATATTGTTTCAATAATTCAATTATCTGTGAAATTATAGGTGTTAAAAATTCACTCATATTATCACCATTTAATATTATAGTACAATTAAAAAAAATTTAAAAGCATAAACGCACCATTCGTATGAATACTAACATTTTGTTCATAATATAAGTAAAATTAAAATAACAAAGGAGAAATTACATGAATACTTTATTTTTATGTTTAAAAATCTTTTTGGTAAGAATAATTGACGTTTCTCTAGGAACAGCAAGGACTATTATTATGGTTAGAGGCAAAGGATTAATAGCAAGCATAATTGGTTTTTTTGAAGTTTTTGTCTGGTTTTTAATTGTAAGGGAAGCTTTAAATACAACTGAGTCAGGACTTTTTATTGCAATTAGCTATTCCTTAGGATTTGCAACCGGTACTTATATTGGAAGTATTTTCTCTGAAAAATTTATCGAAAGTAATTTAAGTATCGAAGTTATAACAGAAAAAAAAGAATTAGCAGATAAAATAAGGAAAAAAAACTATGGAGTTTCAGTACTTAATGTTAATGGACAAGAAGAAATACCAAAATATATGTTAGTTATAGAAATCAAAAATAAAAAGTTAAACAGTCTAAAAAAATTAATAGATGAATTTGATAAAGATGCTTTCATAATGATTAAAGAAACAAAACTTGTCCAAAATGGCTACTTTAAATAGAACTTTTAACTATTTCCAAAACTTTGTCGTAATTGTCATCTTCAGCCATAATATTTTTTCTTATTGCACCACATTTTTCACACTTATAAACAATCTTATAATTATCATTTTTGCTTTTTTCAATAGCAACTGGTATCAGCATTCCATGACAAGATTCTTCCCTATCGCCAGGATTAATATCGACATGTTTTGAATACAAGCAAAAATCACAATGATCACGAGCAGTATAGTTAAGCTTCTTTACTTTTTTTCCACAATTTTCACAAATAAAACTTTCGTCAATCATTGTAAATTTTTTTTTATTATTCATATTAATACCTCACATAAAATTAAGAGAATATTAGCAAAATAATAATAATTTGTCAAATTTTACATATTCTTGTAAGAAGATAATTTATAATCATTGTATCCACCTAAAACGTTCGCAACATTATATCCTTTATTTAATAAGACTTTGCAAGCTTTCTCACTTCTGCTACCATATTCACAATATATATAATATCTACTATCCTTTTCCAAATAATTTTCTGGATTCATTAAAAGAAAATTCATAGGAATATTGATAGATGTTGGAATATTTCCTAAATTATATTGATAATTATCTCTTATATCGATAAGATTAATATTATTATAAATAATTTTTTTTAATTCATCGACTGAAATATTATTCATATAATACCTCCATAGTATATTATGCATTATCTTTTTTATAGATAATTAATTAGTTTACAAAAATAAATACTTATGCTATAATATGCCAAAAAAAGAGGTACTTATGTTAATTAAAATAGAAGAAGATGAAAAACTAGTTGATACTAATGGTCTTAGAATTATTAACTCTGGACAAAATAGCATTTTATATAATTTTTTAGGTGAAGCTTTAAAAATATCATATTCAGGATATATGACAAGAGAAAAAGTTAAAGATTTTAAAGAAGCAATTGCACATAATTCTACATGTAGAATTATTCCACCAAATAAAACCATAATTGATCCAAGTAAGAATCAAAATTTAAAAAACAAGCCAATAATTGGATATACACAAAGTCTTCTAAAGGAAAATCCCATCGGAGTACTTTTTATGAGTCCGCAACAATATTTAAGTGAATTTTCAACTTTAGACATACAAATTTTTGAATTTCTAACAAAAAACTGTATTGCTATTACTGATACAAATCCCAACAACATATTAGCAACATCATTTGATGATGAAACCATTTTATATTTAGTTGATCATGATAACGACATCACACCTTCTTCAACATATTTTGAAAAACAAATAATAAAACATGGTGATTATTCGACTCATAACAAAAACAAACTAGCATTAATAATGTATAAATGTCTTTTGCTTCAAATTTTAAAATTACAAGGAATTGGAAATAGCACAACGAAAAATAAAAAAGTTATTAATTATATCGAACAAGAAGCAAAAAGAAAAGATGTAAATTTTTCAACAACTGAACAAGCATTATCAGGATATTCTTCTATTGATGAATATGCAAGAGATACTTTGCAGAAAATTAAAAAAAGATAGTTAAAATACAAATAAAAGTGTTTAACTATTTTTTTTACTTTCTAAATATTCATCATACGTACATTTTCTATCTATAATTCCACTATCCGTTATCTCAATAATTCTATTAGCAATTGTTTCTACAAATTGATGATCATGAGAAGCAAATAACATTTCTCCATCATATTTAATAAGGCCATTATTAAGTGAAGTAATACTTTCCAAATCCAAGTGATTTGTTGGCTCATCTAAAATCATAAAATTAGGTGCTTCCAACATGCATTTAGATAACATACATCTAGCTTTTTCACCACCTGATAAAATAGGAACTTTTTTAAATACATCTTCACCAGAAAATAACATTCTACCTAAAAAACTACGTAAAACTGTCTCATCATCAATATTATAATAATGTCCAATCCATTCAATTATCGTTTCATCATTTTTAAAATATTCAGAATTATCTTGTGGAAAATAAGATTTAGTTATGGTTTTTCCCCATTCTATACTACCACTATCATATTTTATTTCACCCATTAATATTCTAAACAGCGCTGTTTTAGCAATACTGTTACTACCGACAAAAGCTATTTTATCACCCTTTAACACTGTAAAACTTATATTATTCAATATTTTTTTACCATCGACAGTTTTTGATAATTTTTTTACACTTAGTATTTCTTTTCCAGATTCACGCGATGGCTTAAAATCAATAAATGGGTATTTTCTAGATGATGGAACAATTTCATCTAAAACTATTTTTTCTAACATTTTTTTTCTTGAAGTGGCTTGCTTACTTTTAGATGCATTTGCTGAAAATCTAGCAATAAAGGCCTGTAATTCTTTAATTTTTTCTTCTTTTTTCTTGTTGGATTCTTTCATCTGTTTCAATGCTAATTGACTTGACTCGTACCAAAAATCGTAATTTCCAATATAAAGCTTTATTTTATTATAATCAATATCAACAATATGAGTGCAAACTTTATTTAAAAAATGACGATCATGTGAAACTACAATTACTGTATTATTAAAATTTATTAAAAATTCCTCTAACCAATTAATCGCTTCTATATCCAAATTATTTGTTGGTTCATCTAAAAGCAAAATGTCAGGATTTCCAAAAAGTGCTTGTGCTAAAAGCACTTTAACTTTTTTATTATTTGGTAATTCCTTCATTAATGAATAATGAAACTCATTTTCAATTCCTAAATTATTGAGTAACTGGCTAGCTTCACTTTCTGCTTCCCATCCATTTAGTTCTGCAAATGCTGCTTCCAACTCACCTAACTTTATTCCATCTTCATCTGAAAATTCTGTTTGAGAATACATTTTTTCTTTTTCTTTCATAATCTTGTAAAGTTCACTATTACCCATTATTACTGTATCTATAACTGTAAATTCATCATATTCGTAATGATTTTGTTTTAATATGGCAACTCTTTCACCCTTAGAAATTACAATATCACCGTGAGTTGTTTCAAGTTCGCCGGACAATAATTTTAAGAATGTTGATTTTCCTGCACCATTAGCACCAATAAGTCCATAACAATTACCTGCTGTAAATTTAATATTTACATCTTCAAATAGAGTTTTTTTACCAAATCTTAAAGTAACATTATTAACTTGTATCATTTAATCACCTCATGAAGTTTAAATTATTTTTTCTTTTTTTGAAGTACATATTCACGAATACTACCACTTGAAATAGTTTTATCATAATATTCTTCAATAGTACTACATTCTCCTTTTTTATAATCTGAATATATTGCATCATATAACGAAATTGAATCAATATCTGGCATTTCAGTTGTTAATAAAAGACTGCCAAACAAAGTATCAATTTCTGAATCATTGCTACTAGTAGCAGATGGTGAATTAGAAATTCCATAAGCAGAAAAATCATATACTTCAATACCATTTTCTGTTATTACGACATTATGTGGTTGTAAATCATAAAAAATTATTCCATTGTCACTAATAATTTTAGTTTCTTTTCTTATACCTTCAATATTTTTTACAACATCACAAATATCCATATTTGTTAATTTTTCTTTTGTGCCTTTTTTTAATAATCGCATTTTAAAACCAATTAAATTTTTTTTACTATCAAATCGTAAAGAATATGGTGTTACAAAATACTTTAAATTTAACCTTGATAGTCTAATTGCAACTTCTTTATCATCACTTTTCCTTTGTGCATTAGCATTATAAGTTTTAAATGCACTTTCCCCAATTTTAAATACAGTTCCTTGATCTCCATGCCCCAGAATTTTTGGAGATTTACTACTTATTTCTATTTTTCCTGTAAAATTATAGTTCATATATTCCAAATTTCATATTTTTAATTATTAAAAATATTTTAACTCCTTATTTATTTTTAAATCCTTCATACCAATCCTCTAATTTATTTATACCAATATTAGATAAGTCTCCTATATAATCAAATGTTATGTTAAAAGCTTTTTTCATGAATTCAAAGTCTTCTTTGGCATGATTGCATAATTCTTCATTATTTTCACATATTTCACTTGTAATACTTATATATAAATCTACTACAAAATTCTTTATATTACTATATACTTTGTTTGTTGAATTGCTTATTTTTTCTTTATATCCAGGAAAATACTCTTCTACTTTTTTATCTAAAGATAATGCTAAATTAATTATTTTTAATTTAGCTTCTCTAGTTAATTCTTCAAAGGTATATCCATTTATCTTTTCACCATAAAAAATAAAATCTACTATTTTTATAAAACCATCCTTAATAACATTTTCATCATTACTTTTATTAACATTTTCAAAATATGTAACTGGTTCTATAATTGTATCAATAGCATTAACATTATTAACACTTTGATTTTCTTTTTTATTCTCTAAATCATCATTATTACTTTGAATTTCTTCAACTTCATTATCTTCTTCGGCAACACTTACATTATTATTTATTTCTTTATTATTAATCTTATTAGACATTTCATTGTTTCCCATTAGTATGCAACAAACAAACGTTGTTATCACTATTGTTATAGCAATAATAATTAAAATAATTAAAATATTTTTTTTATTTTTAAACATATCTATCACCAACTTGCTTTTATATTTTAACATAAAAACATGTTAAAAGCAATTTTTATATTTTATAACTATGCTTTTATTTAACCATTATTTATGGTATATTTAATATGGATGTGATAAAATGAGAAAGCAAAAAATATTATTATTAGTTTACTTTATATTATTATTTATTTACGAAGAAACAATCTTTCATTTATTTGTTTTTGAAAAATTTACTTTTAATTTTTTATATATAATATTATTTTCAATTCCAATTGGAAGTATATGCTATCTATTATCTAATTTCTTTAAAAATAAATGGAATAGAATTCCATCATATATTTTTGTTAGTTTAGTAATATTTTTATTCATTTCTAATTTTATTTATTATAAAGTTTATTTATCTATAATATCTCTTTATTCTTTCTTAAACGGAAATCAAGTTTTAGGATTTATAAATCATATACTATTGATAGCAAAAAACAATTGGTATGTTATTTTATTAATGATACTTCCATTAATAATTATAATTGTATTAGATACTACTAAAAAAATAAGTTATCAAAGAATTTCTTTATTAAATAAACTAATAATAATAATAGCAATAATAATAATTCAAGTTAGTACATTAATAAGTATTCAACTAATAAAAAGTAATGATATTTATTCCAATAAGAACCTTTATTCCAACATTCATTCACCACTATTAACTTCTGAAAGATTTGGTTTAATAACTACATTTAGACTAGATTGTCAAAGATTAATATTTGGATTTAAAGAAAAAGATTTAGAAGTTGAAATTCCTAATACTAATATGGATAATGAAATAGATTCTTCTTATGATGATGACAAAGTAGAAATTACTTACAATGAATTAGAAATAGATTGGGATTATTTAATAAATAATGAAACTGATGAAACAATTAAATCTATGCATAATTATTTTAGCTTACAATCACCAACTAATAAAAATGATTATACAGGAATGTTCGAAGGGAAAAATTTAATAGTCTTTGTAGCAGAAGCATTTTCTCCTATGGCAATAGATGAAGAATTAACACCTAATTTATACAAACTATATAATGAAGGATTTCAATTTACTAATTTTTATACACCACTTTTCCCAGTTTCAACAGCTGATGGAGAATATATTGCAGATACTTCTCTAATACCAAAAGAAGGAGTTTGGAGTATCTATAGAATAAAAGGCAATTATATGCCATATTCATATGCTAATGTATTTGAAAATTTAGGATATACAAGTAGAGCCTATCATAACAACAGTTATAATTATTACAATAGAGATGTTTATTTAGAAACAATGGGATACGATTCTTATCTTGCATGTAAAAACGGACTAGAAAAACGAATAAATTGTAAAATATGGCCACAAAGTGATTATCAAATGGTAAATACTACAATTGATGATTACATAAATGATGAGCATTTTATAACTTATTATATGACAGTAAGTGGACACTTGGAATATAGTAAAATTGGAAATATGATGGTATCTTGGAATTGGGATAAAGTAAAAGATTTACCACTTTCTAATGCTGCAAAATCTTACCTTGCTTGTAACATAGAATTTGATAAAGCAATTGGAGAATTAATTAATCGACTAGAACAAGCTGGAAAATTAGATAATACAGTTATTGCTATAAGTGGCGATCATTATCCCTATGGATTAACATTAGAACAAGTAAATGAATTATCAGACTATCAAAAAGATGAAAATTTTGAACTTCATCATATGAGTTTTCTTCTTTGGAATTCAGAAATGGAAAATCCAATAAAAATTGAAAAATATTCAAGTAGTTTAGATATACTTCCAACTATTTTGAATTTATTTGGTATTGAATATGATTCAAGACTTTTAATAGGTACAGACATATTATCTAATAGTATGCCATTAGTAATTTACTCTAATAGAAGTTTTATAACTGATAAATGTCGTTATAATTCATTAACAAAAGAAATAATACCTAATGGTAATACAACCTGTACTGAAGAAGAAGTAAATACTATAAACAATATCATTTATAATAAATTTAAGTATTCTAAATTAATATTAGAAAATGATTATTATAGAAAACTATACCAAAGTTTAAATTGGAAAATAAATGAATAAAATATTATAAATAATAAATATTATTAAAAAATATATAATTAACTAAACATTCTTATTCTATTAAAATATTATAAAAAGCTATTAACATTAAAAAATTTTAAAAATGCCGATTGCAAACGTACGCAATTGGCATAATTAAAATACTCTTTTACTATTAAATCTGTCTATCTATACACTTCGATTATTTATTAAACCACAAAGATCAGGGTTAAGTTTTTCCACAAGTGGAAAAACTATACACCCAAGACTAAACGGAAAGAAATGAAGCTGCCAGCACGCCCGTGGCTGTAGCTGAAATAGAACGCACCAGCTTCAGAACCGCGGCTATAGTTGCCCCCACGGTTGAACCAAGGGAAGCTAGAGTAAACAAACGAATCATAATCATTATACCATGATGATTTACCACTTTGAAATGGTCCCATCTCTCCTGTTGCATCACCTAATATTCTTCGTGAATAATTAGTATAGGTTGTATTGTAATTATAAACATCATAATATTTACTATCTGGAAAATCTATTCCATCTGTATAGCTGCTTCCATCTTTCAATGTTCCATTAAATCCTGAATTATTAGAAGAAGAAAAACCTGACATTAAATTGCCATTTGCAGCTTTCATTACTCCCATTACATATTCATCTGCTCCTCCTGACATATCATATATCCCTGTTATATTTCCTGTTGTACTTGCTAAATATCCAGTCGTTGTATTCCACATTGCTACATCTGTTGTATTACTACTTCCATTTTCTGTTGTTGCGGCATATCCTGTTAAAAAATTAGAATTATTATTTATTCTTATTTCATAATTTATTCCATATATAGAATGTGATAAATAGGCTACTGCTCCCCATTCCGTATTCTTCATCAGATGAGAATCTAACTCTCTTTGGTAATTATAACTTACTGTAAAGGCATTTGCTACTTGTATACTTCTCCAACTATAGACATTTGGTTTTACTATTACTTTATCTACTTCTGTTGTATTCTTTTGTGCTTCTGTTTTACTTGTTGCTCCATCATATCCTGTCTCAAACTTTCCTACCCACATCCCTGTTGTATTAAATGCTAAGAATGATGGATGAGTCATATAATCTCCTACTTCACAGTTTCCACTTTCTCCTGATATTCCTGGTGTTGTACATTCTCCAGAAACACTATCAGTCGTATTTGTCGTTCCAAATCTTATTTCTATTGAATGTACTTTACTTTCATCTATTGCTGTATAGCTTGTATAATTTCCTAAATCCCATAGCTTATAACTATACTTCGGTATCCATACAAAATAACTCTCTATTTCTTCTTCTGGTATTATTTCTCCACTAACATATTCTTTATTTTCATTTTTTAATATTACTGCATTTGCCCATCTTTTTTCTTCATAATTATACCACTTACTTGTTAAATCTGCTTTCTTTACTGTTCCATCATCTTCTATTGTTACTGCTATTAATGGTTCTTCTAACTTCGGTTCTGTTCCATTTAATATTTCTTCTTTATATCTCTGACCATTAACTGTTGCTTCTCCACTTATCGATAATTCAGCATTAAAAGCTCCATATCCTATTGATAATCCTAAAATTGTTATTGTTATTAAAAACATTATTTTTGGTTTCATCATAATATTACTTCACACCTTTCATATACTAATTTATTTCTTATTTCATATATGAATTTTATCATTATTTCTTTAAATATTATGATTAAACCTATTTTGTCTTTTAAGGTAAAGCTTTCTAATTTAGTAA
>CALVZC010000023.1 GCA_944372425.1 uncultured Bacilli bacterium | reverse complement strand
ATTAAACCAAGTAATATAAAAAGTATTCCTAATATTATAACAAAAAATACTATTTTTCTATTCATTTCTTCCTCCTAACAACAATTATATTGTTGACAGACATAATACTTATAATAGCTAGTTGGTCCAGATAAACTACAATCTCCATACTTATAGTGACAGTAACCTTGTACAGCACACCCACATTCTCTTTTTCTTTCGCATGGTGGTGGTGGAGTATAACATCCAGTTGCACCTCCATTACTTGTCTGACCAGATGGACATGGTGAGCAAGCAGTTGCACCTGCTACAGCATATTGCCCTGGAGGACAAGAATACCAATGTGCATATATAGTTTGATCTGCGCCAACAGTAAGTTTGGTATTTGATGTAACCTGCGTACCATCTGTAATAGAAGTATACCACCCTTGGAAAATGTGCCCACCTCTAGTTGGAGTACATAAATCTCCCATTTCTTTATTAAATACTATTGTTTTAGAGGCACAATCGCTTCCACCATTACTATTGTAATTTAATATCCAATTTGCTTTTTTCTTTATAACAACACTACAACTGGATTCATTACCAGCATTATCTCTTATACGACCAGTATAAGTAACTCCCACTGTATTTTCTTCTGACATAATAGTTGTTTTAGGTCCATCAACAGAATTTAATCCATAATTTGCAACACCAGATACATTATCAGTATAGGATGAAAACATGACTGTTACGTTTTCACCAAAATATTCACTTGTGCTCATTAAACCGGAACCTTTTAATTGACAGACAGGTGGAGTAACATCTCTTTTAAAATTAATGCTACATAAAGAAGAATTTTTTGCATTATCTTCTATTACACCATACCATGTAACACTTCCTGTATCTGTACTTTGGACTCCTGTTTGATTTGTACCTATAACATCCAAAGTTATTCCCTGTTTTTTTATTCCACTTATTGCCAGATTATTACTACCTATTTGATCTATTGTTTTTGTAAAACTTACTGTTACATTACTTCTATACCATCCATTATTACCCATAGTACCTGTTATACCTAACTCACATAACGGAGCTGTATTGTCTATTCTTATAATATATCCAATACTTTCTTTACTTATATTACCTTCATTATCTACCGCTCTAAAATATATTGTTTCATTCATTTCTTCATCTATTTCTATACTACAACTATTTCCACTACTTGGTATACAAAAATCAGTCCATCTTTCTCCTCTTTTCCATTGATATCTTGATACTGTCGTCCCTGATTCTCCATATTTTGATTCTTCGGTATTACCTTCTCCAAATTCTATTACTAACTTTTGAGCCCATTCTCCTTTTCCTTCATAGTTTGTTCTTTCTTCTGTTACTCCATTACTTATCTTTCCTACTCTTACTTGATTTACTTGTGTCATTTTTATATATGGGGCACTATTCTCATAAACTATTGCTTTTCCCTTTTTTGTTACCCCTTGATACTCGTATATTGTTTCATATTCTCCTACTTTTGTTGAATCTATCGTATCTATATTACTTGGTAATATTTCTGGTATACCTTCTTCTCCTTCTCCATTTACTCTTGCTATTTCTTCTCCCTTATTATTATATCTTACTATATCTGCTGATATCTTTAACTTCTCTTTTATTTCTTCCCTTGTTGACCCTTTGTATATATACGCTATTGGAGGTTCTCCTAACTCTATTGTCAATGTGTCATTACTTTTCCATACACTATCACACTCATTTTTTTCTGTATTATCATAATTATCTTCATCACAAATTAAACACAAATAATAATCATACTCTGTTTTTGACTTTTTTATTACTATAACGTAACTATCTTTATTACAACTATTTCCTTCATAATCTAATACTTCATCTAAATATTTTTGTCCTTCTAATGTATTTAAACTAACTTGAGATGATTCTAAATATTTACTTGGAAGATATTTTCTATTATCAGTAAAAAATTCTTTACCAGATGAAAGTATTGTATTTTCTATACTTACATAATAATCATCACGAAATCTATTCATATTTTTATCGACATATGTAATCGCTATTAACATCAATATTCCTAATATTATTATTGCTCCTATTATCTCAATTAACGTAAATCCTTTTTTATTCATACTATTTCCCACTACGTATCACCCTACTCTAATTATATATTATAACATAACAGTATCAAATTCAAAAGCCAAAAATTCTAAAAAAGAATTTTCTTCTATTATACTATCTGAATTACATACAACCAAATACAACAAATGATTATCAAAAAAATTTAATAAATGAACTTGATATTTAAATTTATTATCATTCTTGTCAAAATAATTATAATTGACTATATAATACTCATTATTAAAATAACTAGCTTTAGAAATCAAAAATTCTACTTGTTCTATTGAAGAATTGTCACTCTTTAATTCATTAACATACTCATCAAAAAAAGAATCTTGATCAACAATCTCACTTAATGAAATGTTAATTAAAAAATTAAAATTATCTTTTTTCTTAAAAGTAGTCGATGAAAGTGAATTACGATAATCTTCTACTTCATAAAAATTATTAGAATCTATTTTATATGAAAGTGTTGCTTTTATTGAATCAAAAATATACGTAGTAGCAATAAGCTTACCATTAATATAACCATCTTGTATATTGCTATATAAATAATTAGCTTTACCTTTTTCAATTGTAATATTGTTAACAAAATTACTTAAAAATTCATCAGAAAATTTTTTATCGATTATAGAATAGGAAAATACCATCATAGATTCATCATCTTCTATATATGCAAAAATAAAGTTTTCTATATAATTGTTATCAGCATTTTCGGAATTATCATTAAAAGCTTGAATTTTAAAATAAAAGGCATCATTATTATAAAAATTTAATTCTTTAATATCAGAAACTGAAACTTTAAAATTAAAATTATTTTTATAATATAAAATTAAATTTTCTTTATAGGAATAAATGTCAGTATTATAAACTATATTAACTCTAATATTTGAATCGTTAGATGCTAAAAAAGCTTCTGTGTCATTAACAATTAAAGGCTCTAATGTATTTGAATACAAAAACTTATATAAATTTTTTACATTCAAATTTTGGGTTTTTAAAGTGTAATTATTATAAGAATTATTTGACTCATAATATTTATAACTAGAATTATCTATATTATCGCCACTAACTTTAGATGTATCAATAAAAACTAAATAATCTTCTTTCTTGTAAAAAGAAAAAAGAAAGAAGCCTAATGAAATTAATAGTATTCCTATAAACATTAAAACAAAGCAATTTTTTTTCAACATAATGTCCTCCTGTTAGGTATTTAATAATGCCAGCAAGTATTATATCCTCCTTGACAAGTATTATGACCATAATAACAACTACTACAATTTCTAGTACCGGAACAAGTATCATATACAATACAATTACCTAAATGATCTATAATTCCTCCCTTATTATTGCAAAGCGTTCCACCAACTTTTCCTATATTTTTTTCACATGTATAAGAATATGACTCACAACCGTAACGGCAAGTATTTTCACCAGTCAAACAACTGTTCCAACCACAGTCTGAATGTTGACTATAATATCTAACACTATACGTTTTTGATAAAATTACACTATTTCCAGCATTATCAGTACATGTAACATTAATAGTCTTATTTAAAGAAGGGGATGTTACTTGAATATTTTCCGTATAATTTACACCACTAGTTACATCTTGGCAACTAGCAGTTACAGTAATGCCACTATTATTATCATAAGGTCCTTGAGATTCTGGAGTCCACACAACAGTTGGATTAGTAACATCTCTTTTAAAATTAATGCTACATAAAGAAGAATTTTTTGCATTATCTTCTATTACACCATACCATGTAACACTTCCTGTATCTGTACTTTGGACTCCTGTTTGATTTGTACCTATAACATCCAAAGTTATTCCCTGTTTTTTTATTCCACTTATTGCCAGATTATTACTACCTATTTGATCTATTGTTTTTGTAAAACTTACTGTTACATTACTTCTATACCATCCATTATTACCCATAGTACCTGTTATACCTAACTCACATAACGGAGCTGTATTGTCTATTCTTATAATATATCCAATACTTTCTTTACTTATATTACCTTCATTATCTACCGCTCTAAAATATATTGTTTCATTCATTTCTTCATCTATTTCTATACTACAACTATTTCCACTACTTGGTATACAAAAATCAGTCCATCTTTCTCCTCTTTTCCATTGATATCTTGATACTGTCGTCCCTGATTCTCCATATTTTGATTCTTCGGTATTACCTTCTCCAAATTCTATTACTAACTTTTGAGCCCATTCTCCTTTTCCTTCATAGTTTGTTCTTTCTTCTGTTACTCCATTACTTATCTTTCCTACTCTTACTTGATTTACTTGTGTCATTTTTATATATGGGGCACTATTCTCATAAACTATTGCTTTTCCCTTTTTTGTTACCCCTTGATACTCGTATATTGTTTCATATTCTCCTACTTTTGTTGAATCTATCGTATCTATATTACTTGGTAATATTTCTGGTATACCTTCTTCTCCTTCTCCATTTACTCTTGCTATTTCTTCTCCCTTATTATTATATCTTACTATATCTGCTGATATCTTTAACTTCTCTTTTATTTCTTCCCTTGTTGACCCTTTGTATATATACGCTATTGGAGGTTCTCCTAACTCTATTGTCAATGTGTCATTACTTTTCCATACACTATCACACTCATTTTTTTCTGTATTATCATAATTATCTTCATCACAAATTAAACACAAATAATAATCATACTCTGTTTTTGACTTTTTTATTACTATAACGTAACTATCTTTATTACAACTATTTCCTTCATAATCTAATACTTCATCTAAATATTTTTGTCCTTCTAATGTATTTAAACTAACTTGAGATGATTCTAAATATTTACTTGGAAGATATTTTCTATTATCAGTAAAAAATTCTTTACCAGATGAAAGTATTGTATTTTCTATACTTACATAATAATCATCACGAAATCTATTCATATTTTTATCGACATATGTAATCGCTATTAACATCAATATTCCTAATATTATTATTGCTCCTATTATCTCAATTAACGTAAATCCTTTTTTATTCATACTATTTTTCATTAACTATCACCCTACTTTAATAGTATATCATGTATATTTTAAAACGTAAATTAATAAAAAATTTCTTTAAAGCGAAAGACATTTACGTTTTAAGTAAAAAATATTTAATTAAAAAATAAATTTAACTAAATTTCAAATAAAACATACATCCAACTAAAAGTTTTAAAATAAGCAATAATAAAAAAAGAATGAAATAAATTTCATTCGCCAACCTCTTTGAGGTTGTTTTAATTTGTAATATAATATTATTATGATAATAGATACTTTTAAAACCGAAAAAGAGTTAAGAATTAAATATCCTAAAAATAAACATTTCAAGCTAAAAGATGTTTTTATTTCTTATTGGGATAATTTTGTTAAATTTGCTGAATATAAAAATTTATATATTAGACCTGTTGTTTTTAGGGATGTCAAAAGAATGATGATTTGTAATTCTCCTAAACTTGGTACTTCTGTTTTTAAATGTCCTAGTTGTGGTAATTATAAATTTGTTTATCATACTTGCAAATCTAGATTCTGTAACTCTTGTGGTATTAAATATTCTAAACAACGTTCTTTATCTATCGAATCAAAATTAATTTCTTCAACCCACAGACATCTTGTTTTTACTATTTCTGATATTCTTTGGCCTCTTTTTTTAGAAAAACGTTCTAGACTTAATCTTTTATTTGATGCTGTTTCTTCTACTCTTAACTCTTGGTATAAATCTCAACACAAATCTTTAAATCTTAAACCTGGTTTTGTACTTACCATTCATACTTTTGGTAGAGATGACAAATGGAATGTTCACATTCATTGTCTTTTATCTGAAGTTGCTTTAGGTAATGTCTTTTCTAAAAAATTAGATTTTATTCCTTTTGATATGCTTAGAAAACGTTTTCAAAAAATTTTATTAGATTTATTAGAAAAAGATATTGGTAAATCTAATTTTAGATATGTTAAAAATTTTATTTATTCTAAATATGATAATGGTTTTTATGTTAGGGCTAAAAAGAATGAATTCCCTAACTCTAAAAAAGCTATTTCTTACATTTTAAGATATTGTGGTAGACCTTGCTTCGCTTCCTATCGTATAATTGATATTGATGAGAATGATTTCATCTCTTTCTTTTATCAAAGGCACGAGGATGATTTATTTGTTATCGAAAAAATTCATATTTTCGAATTCATAGCTAGGTTAATTAGACATATACCTGATCCACAATTTAAAACTATTAGATATTATGGATTTTATGCTTCCAAACATCACAAACTTTATGAAAAATGTCAGAGATTAATTTCTAAAGAAAAACTTCCTTTTTATTCTTCTCTTAATAAATGGAGAACGCTCCTTTTAATTTCTTTTAAAAAAGATCCTTTAGTTTGTGATGTTTGTAATACTGTTATGGAATTCGATTATGGATTTACTTAGAAAGGATTTATTATGAAAAAAAACAAAAGTGAAATTGAATTTATTTGTCCATTATGTAAAACTATAGAAAGGATTCCCACCGAAATTGTAGAAATGCTTGATTATGCAGACCAAATTGGAGTTGATACTTCCGTTCCTCCTAGATTTGATTGTGAAAACTGTACTGGAAAAATGGTTCCTATCTACTATGTTGGTGCTAACGGTAAAATTTTTGAATATAAAAAATAAGGCTTGTTATTAGTAAATACCAGCCATGTTTTTACATGCCTGGTATTTTTTTATTGTTCTTTTTTTATTATTTTTCTATAGTTTGAACTTTCCTATAAGATAAAAAAAGTAGCACAGCTACTTTAAAATTTTAATTATTTTTTCATTAAATATCTAGCAGTTCTAACCATTTGAGTAGAATAACCCATTTCATTGTCGTACCAAGCTACAATTTTAACTAATTGTCTTCCATCTACATCTAAAACATTTGTAGAAAGCCCATCGACAACTGAACCATAACCTAGCCCAATAACATCACTAGAAACGATCGGATCCATAGTAAATTTTAATGTTTCATTAGCGTTATCTTCTAAAGCCTTGTTAATTTCTTCTTTAGTAGTTGATCTTTTTAACTCTAAAGTTAAATCTACTACAGAACCTGTTGGAACTGGAACACGCATTGCTGCTCCATCTAATCTTCCTTTTAAATTAGGCAATACACTACCTATTGCACTAGCAGCACCTGTTGATGCTGGCACAATATTAGCTGCACATGCTCTTCCACGCCTTGCTTTAATACCTTTTTTATGAGCAATATCAAGTGTTGCTTGATCATTAGTATAAGCATGTACTGTAGTCATATAACCTTTTTCAATCCCAAATACTTTATCAACAACTGCTAAAACTGGAGCTAAACAATTGGTCGTACAAGAAGCTGCTGATATAATTTCTTCAGTACCATCTAAAGTATCATGATTAACATTATATACAATTGTTTTTACATCACCTTTAGCAGGCGCAGATATAATTACTTTTTTTGCACCAGCAACAATATGAGCCATTGCTTTTTCTTTAGAAGTAAAAGCACCAGTACATTCAAATACAACATCAACATCTAAACTTCTCCAAGGTAAAAGTGAAGGATCCTTTTCAGCATAAACAGGTATTTTCTTATTACCAACTACAATTGTATTTTCTTCATTACTAATATCATCAACACGATAATTTCTATGATTTGTATCATATTTCAATAAGTATGCTAACTGCTCAGCATCTGTTAAATCGTTAATTGCAACGATTTCAAATTCTGGATCATTATCCATAATTCTAAAAACTAATCTTCCAATTCTCCCAAAACCATTAATTGCTACTTTAATCATTTCATCTCTTCCTTTCTATTTAAAACAACTTCCACCTATAAATTCACGCAAAATTGAATCATCAGGAATTGCATCAGATGGTATAGGTAAAAATGTTTTTAACACATTAATTAAACGCCTTGCCTCCTCATAATATGGACTGTCACTACTAACAGAATAAAGTAAAGGTTCTACATAAGTCTTCAATACACCAAGTTCATAAATAAGGGCTGTATTAAAGGTTGCATCTGCTGAATCTTGATTAGGAAAAATATGTTTTTCTTCTCCTAATCTAACTTTTCTCCATACTTTAAGAGTATCTTCAACTTTATATCCTCTAGTTCTATTATCTCTTACAATTCTTCTCAAAAGTCTATTATCAGTAGTAGATATTCTATTATGAATATCAATATTAAGAATTGTAAGCGGACACAAGTATATCTTATATTTTTGATTTCTTTCAACAGAAGTTAATATTTTCTCATTCAAAGCATGAATACCTTCAATGATTAAAACCTCATTCTCCCCAAGAACAACGTCCTCAGTTCCAGGCTCAGATTCACCTTTTATAAAGTTGTATTTCTGTAATTTTACTTTTTCTCCATTAAGAAGCTTTTTAACATCAGAATCAAACTTTTTGACATCGATTGCCTCTAAGCATTCAAAATCATATTCACCATTTTCATCTTTTGGAGTTTTATCACGATCAATAAAATAATCATCCATCGAAATTTCCTTAGGTTCTAACCCAAAACTTCTTAAATACATAGAAAGTTTTCTACAACTAGTAGTCTTTCCTGACGAAGAGGGTCCAGCAATAAGTATGATTTTTACAGTATTCTTCTTAGAAACAATATCACGAGCAATATTTAATAGTCTATTACTTTGTAACATTTCATCAATTCTTATAATATCATCAGCACGACCATTAGATACTATTTTATTTAATGCAGGAACATTCCCTATTTTCATAATATCTGCCCATTTTTGATATTCTCTAAAAACTTCAAACAATTTAGGATGATGTTCATATTCTTTTATACCATCAAGATAAATTGTCGGAAACAATAAAACCATTCCACGTCCATTTAAAAATTTCAAATCGAAATATCTTAAATCACCAGTTGTCGGAGGCATCAAACTAAAAAAGTAATCGTACATTCCCCCCATTTTGTACAACGTAACATGGCTATCAAAAGTACACTTCAAAAGATTTACTTTTGACATTTCTTTCTTAGATTCATAATATTCTATTGCTTCATTTCTGTTAACTCGACATTTAGTAATAGTAATATTCTTATCGGCAATTTCTAACATTTTACTCTTAAGTTCAGAACATCTTTTTTCATCTAAATCAAAATTAGTTTCAATGTATATACCTTTATCAATAGAATACTTAACAATAATTTTTGCATCTTTACCAAAAAGTTCACATGCAGCATAAGACATTAAAAATATAAGCGCATTAACATAAACAGAATTACCACGTCGTTCTTTTAAATCCACGAAAGTAATATCATCAGTATCTAAAATTAGTTCAGTAAGCTCATGATATTGATTACCTATTTTAGCAAGAATTATAGGGTATTTAAATTCATTTTGATAATCTTTAGCAATATCGAATAAAGAAAGTCCACGAACAATTACACGTTCTTTACCCATAATTTTTAACTTAATATTTCCGTCCATAATAAATCCTTTCTATTCTTTAATATAATATTAACACAAATATAATAAAAATTCTAGAAAATTCATTTTTTATTAAAAAGATGTATAAAACAAAAGCAAACTAACTAATATAGATATAGGTGATATAATGAGTTTAATACCAATAATTATCGACAAAGAAGGAAATAATGAAAGAAGTTACGATATTTTTTCTAGACTTTTAAAAGATAGAATTATTTTTATTAGTGGAGAAATAAATGATGATTTAGCCAATAGTGTAATAGCAGAATTACTATATTTAGATTCAATAGAAACCAAAGACATTTATCTATATATTAACTCACCCGGTGGTTCTATAACTTCTGGTTTAGCAATATATGACACAATGAATTATATAAAAAGCGATGTTGTAACAATAAGTGTAGGCATTGCTGCATCTATGGCTGCATTCTTGTTATCTTGTGGAAAAAAAGGAAAAAGGCTTGCATTACCAAATAGTGAAATAATGATTCACCAACCGTTAGGAGGAGTTGAAGGAAGAGCTACAGATATAAAAATAGGTGCCGAACGAATTATAAAACTAAAGAAAAAATTAAATAAAATTTTAGCAGAAAATACAAATCAAAGTTTAAATAAAATTACAAAAGATACTGAAATAGATTACTTCATGACAAGTATCGAAGCATTAAAATATGGAATTATTGATAAAATAATTGAAAAAGAAAACACTAATTAATGATAGTATTTTTAACTTTTTCGTATATTTCCTTTATTTTTCTAAATCGATGATTAAGACAAGATTTAGAAATTTTTTTATTTGTTTCAATACTTATAATTTCACTAAGTTCATTAAGAGAAGCTTCTGGATATCTTAATCTATAAACGCAAGTATCTTTTAACTTCTCATCTAAAATATCAAGTCCAATCGTTGAATCAATAAATTCTATATACTTAATTTGTTCCATAGCAGTAGCTATAACCTTATCAGTATTAGCTTGTTCACAATTATTAAGACGATTTGTATTATTTTTTTGCTCTTTTTTTATTCGAACATTTTCATAATATAAAACTGCTTTACTAGCACTAATAATCTTCAAAAAATCACTAATTTTTTCTGACTCTTTAATATAAACCATATACTTAGATTCACGCATTATAATTTTACAATTCATTTCAAACTGATTCAATAATCTTTGAATAAAAACTGCTTCATATTTATTATCATAAACAAACTCCAGATGATATTGTGAAGTACTAGGATCATTTATGCTCCCTCTTCCTAAAAAACTACCACGTAAATAAGCTTTCATTTCATCTATTGATCCTATTATATAATCACGTGGTGATTCAATATAATTTTCAAAATCATCTAAAACTGATAAATCCTTTAATATCTGTTTTGCTTTTTTCTCAACAATTATAACATATAAACTTTTACTATTAAAATTTGCCATTTTTCTTTTCTCTAATATTACTTCAATATTATAAATGTTTTTTAATAACACGTACACTCTTTTAGCAACTTTAATATTTTCAATAGTAATTTCAATCCTATCATAAGAATATTTACCACAACTTCTAATAAAACCAGAAAGTTCCGCTATGTTTTCTAACATTGGAAATTCCAAAGAGCACACTTCATTTTTTACAATAGTAGTAAAGGACATAATAACACCTCAATTAGATATTATATAATATATTTATAAAAAAAACGAGATACACTCGTTAATACTAAAAACTAAAACAAATATATATTACAAAGCAAACAATTACTATTGATAAAATCAATATTGGATAAAACAAATAATTAATAAAAGCTGATTTCTTTTCAATAGTAGATACTGGCATTTCTGATTGATCCTGATAGTATTTGCTTCCTGCACTACTTAGTACTTTTCTGTAAGCTAAAGTATTACTCAGGCTACTAGTATTTTTTATTTTCTCCACATAATCACAATAATAATCATCTTCATGCGTTAATAGAACTGCATCAAAATAATCTCTTGGATAGCTATCTGCCGTAATAGTATCATTAATCTCATCTAAGTGCTCTAATAGCCAATTATCATTAACTTGTGATAAATCATAAAATCCTGTTTCTAATGACAAAAACGCTCCTATAAAAATCTTAGCAAGCTTCTCTATATTTCTTTTTTTATCATTAACAAAATCTGAAGACAAAGACATATCATTAAAAGAAAATCCATTATCGACAATTATATGATCAGAATCGACAACAGGAACATACATACCATTTTGATGTATTATTTTCATTTTCCTAGATAATTGAAAAAAAATATCAGATAAATCACAATCTTTATTATATGAAAAATATTGTTTTAACGTTTCCACAGTATCACCTATAATAATTATATCACTAAAATCAGACATTACAAAGTTAATTTAAATTTAACTAATCTGTTTCTTATTTTACGCAAACAATTATCCACCTTTTTATAGGAAATATCCAATAATATTGCAATTTCTTTATTACTAAATTGATTAAATTTCAATTCGAAAATAGAAGATTCTTCAAGATTAAAATTATAACGATACATAAATATTCTATTAAAAAAATCGCTATTGCAAACACTGTCTTCTAAATTATAAGAAGATTCTATAACATCCTCTAAAAGTAGTTCATTATTTTCATCAATAAACTGATTAAATGAAATTGCAGTGTTAAGAATCATCTGCTTATTTCTTCTATTGTATTTAATATAACGTTCCATTTCGCGTCGTATACAAAGAACTACATATGTATAAAATAATGATGAATCTTGATTATAATCTTTAATAGACATAGAAATTGCAAAAAATCCTTCTTGAATTAAATCTTCCAATTCAATACCTAAGTTTCTATTTTTACTATAATATTCATAGGCTAACTTATTTACAAGAAACGAATATTTGTTAATCAAAGTATTATAAGCATACTCATCATTTTCCCTTACATGATAAATAAGTTCATAATCGTTAATATCTTTGTAGTTCAAACAAATTCCCCCTATTTGTCTAAACTTATCATCTCATATATCATAATACCTGCAGCAACAGATGCGTTTAGACTATTTATTTTTCCATACATAGGGATTTTTGCTATATAATCACAGGCTTCTAAAACTGATTTACTTATTCCTTTTCCTTCATTTCCAATAATTAATGCTATTTTACCAGTATAGTCAATATCACGATAATCAGTATTACTATCCATTGCCGTTCCAACTATCCAAAAACCATTTTCTTTTAGTTCATCAATTAAACTTATCAAATTAGTAACCTTTGATATTTTTACATTTTCCAAAGCACCTGCACTAGTCTTCATAACAGTAGAATTAATATCAACGCTACGATCTTTAGGGATTATTATGCCAGTAATTCCTGCTGCTTCACACGTCCTTATAATTGCACCTAAATTATGAGGGTCCTCAAGATGATCTAAAATAACTATTTTAGCATTTTCTATATCATAAAAAGAAGAAACATCTGTATAGCAAAAATCTTCTATGTCTAAAATTATACCTTGATGAGAAAATTTATCAAACTTTGAAAATCCTTTTTTATCTAAACATTCAACACTAATTTTTCTCTTTTCTATTAAAGAATTTATTTCTTTATCAGAAAAATCCTTTTGTAATATTATTTTTTTAATAAATTTATTACTTTTTAAAACTTCTTTTGCCACATTTCTTCCATAAACTAACATAATTCTCCTCCTAAAATAGCATCCATAATTTCTTCAATTCTAATTCTATTACCTTGCAATTCCAAATAACCTATTAAAGCTTCTAATGCAGTAGCGTGCTTATAAGTAACTATATCACAATTTTTAGGATGCGAAGTACCTTTATGATTTCTAGCCCTTTTAATAATGTCAATTTCAAAATCATAAAAGAATCCTTTTTCTAATAAACATAACAAAAACTTAGATTGATTAATAGCACTAACATAATTTATAGAATTCTTTTGAAGTTCATTAACTGATCCTATCTTTTTATTAATTAAAAACTTTCTAATATAGTATTCATATACATTATCGCCAAGATATGCCAGCACCAAAACATTTATTTCGTTAATATTAATAATAACACTCCTTATCTTCAAAATTACAACAATAATTTAAAACTTATTGCAAACAACACAACTACTTATAGCATACTTATGACCTAACGGTATACCATTACTATTTCCACAAAAGTTAGGAAACCTTATAAACATAGATACAACTATTATAAATACTACTATTATAAAAATCATAACAAAAGCAAAATAAAACATACTAGCTTTTGCCAAAAATTTAGCACCTTTTTTGACTTTTTCTTTGTCTAAATTATTATATCCTTCTTTAATGTCTTTTTTTATATCATCTGCTACTGTATCATCAACATATTTTTCATCTTCTGGAATATATTTTTCATTTACTCCAACATAATGTGCATTTTTTTTCATATTATTCTCCTATTCTACAATAACGGCAGTCCCAGTAGCCGTTACTATTATCATTGAGCTCCTATTATTACTCATAGCAATACTTTCTACATCAACTTTAATTCCAATAACTGCATTTGCACCAATCTTTTTAGCACGATTCATCATTTCATTAACTGCATCTGCTCTGGCATTAGCAATTTCTTCTTCATATTCTTTAGACCTACCACCAAAAAAATTAGTTATATTAGCACCAAAATCTCTTACAAAATCTATTCCTACAACTGCTTCACCAAAAATAATCCCCCTGTATTCTTTTACATTCATTCCTTCTACATTGGAAGTTGTTGCTAAAATCATACTAATACTCCCTTCTAAAATTTTATTATATATATAATATATACCATAAATATATTAAATTTAAAACAATTTAATAATATATTAAAAAATATCAATTGTTAAAAAGAATTTGATAAAACAAAGAAACAACTCAAAAATAACAATAATATTTTTTATTCTAAATAGTACAAGACAAAAATTATATTGCAAATACAATACGAAATGTATTATTGTAACCAAAACTACCTGTAAAACTAGCAAAAGCAAAAACACCTGCTTCTGTGCCATAAGAAAGAACAGCTCCACGATCAAACCATGAGTATTGAGAATCAACAAAGCAAGAATCGTCCATATACCACGACGTACAACTACAAATGCTCAAAAAAGGCCCTAATTCTCCTGTTGCATCACCTAATATTCTTCCAAAGTAACCAAACCTACTATTATTATAATAATTATATACGTCATAATATTTATTACTTGGAAAATTTATTCCACTTGTAAAATTACTGCCATCATACAATGTTCCATTAAATCCTGAATTTTCAGTCAGACTGTATCCCGACATTAAATTACCATTTTTATCTTTCATTACCCCCATCATATACTCCCAAGAACCACCTGACATATCATATACTCCTGTTATATTTCCGGTTGTACTTGCTAAATAGCCTGTAGGAGTATTATAAGGTAAGGTTACACTGCTATCTGTTCCAAAATCTTTATATTTTTCCCAATTTTCTGTTGGTTCATTTACTGCCGAATATCCCGTTTTATAACTAGAATTATTATTTAACCTTACTTCACCGTTTATTCCATATATTGAATGTGATAAATAAGCTACTGCTCCCCATTCGGTATTCTTCATCATATGTGATTCTAACTCACGTTTGTAATTATAACTTACTGTAAAGGCATTTGCTACCTGAATGTCTCTCCAACTGTAGACATTTGGTTTTACTATTATTTTATCTACTTCTGTTGTATTATTTTGAGCTTCACTATATGTTGCTGCTCCACTATATCCTGTCTCAAACTTTCCTACCCATATCCCTGTTGTATTAAAAGCTAAGAAAGCTGGATGGGTCATATAATCTCCTACTTCACAGTTTCCACTTTCTCCTGATATTCCTGGTGTTGTACATTCTCCAGAAACACTATC
>CALVZC010000022.1 GCA_944372425.1 uncultured Bacilli bacterium | reverse complement strand
ATTAGTAAGACATATTTAAAATATGCAAAATTCTATGAAGCAGGAACCCCGCGACTTTAGTCGTGGGAGGTTCAGTTTAATTGATATTTAGCTAGTTGTTTTCGTCTATCTGTCAAATCAAACATTTTTAAATGTTTATAAAATCTTTCACTATCCTGCCTATGTTTGCGTTCAACTTTCCCATTATGTCTTGGTATTGCTATTCTTGTTCTTGTGTACTTTATATCTACATTATCTAATATCATTTCAAACATTGTTTTTCTTTATTCTTTCCTTTTTAGATTAGTAAATTTAATACCATTGTCTGTTTGTATTTCTCTTATAGCAAAAGGAAACCAAGTGTCTCAACACTTAGACAAAAATTTTTCTCATTACATATTATTATATATATAATATAGCAAAAAATAAAAAGGGAAGATAAATATCTTCTCATATCTTCTGATTATCCTACTAAAATAAAAAAATCATACTGTTGAAACCTTTGATTTTAATCTGTTTTAAGGTAGTTGGTAATACCACTATTCCTGCCTAAAGTTATTTAATAAATATATATTAAAAATTTTTATAATAAACCTTTAGCATGTCTTTTGGCTCTTTTATTATATAAAATTCTTATTTTAATTTTTGTCATTTTCTCAACTTCTTTATATATATGTGTTTTTAATAACTCAAATGCGTGGTCATATTGTTCTTTTGTATGTTTTGGTGGTCTGCCCTCTCTATATCTATTTTTAGTTCTAGCAATAGATTTACCTGCTTATGTACGTTCTATAATTAAATCTCTTTCAAATTCTGCAAATGCAAATAAAACATTTAATAATAATTTACCAACAGGACTATTATCTAAAGTCCCTCCCAAATTACTAATAATAACTTTAACATTTTTATTTATTAATGTTTCTATTATATTTTTACCATCTATTATACTTCTGGCTATCCTATCTAGTTTTGTAATTATTAAAGTATCACCCTGTTTTATTTCTTGTAATAATAAATCTAATTGGGGTCTTTTACTTGTTGAACCAGTATAAACTTCTTCAATTATTTTTTCTGCACCTAATTTTTTTAAAATTTCTTTTTGTTCTTCTAAAGAATTACTTAAACTTTGTTTATAAGTTGAAACTCTTGCATATCCATATACCATAAATATAAACTCCTTTTTTCACTAAATTTTGGCACTATATAAACACTATTATATTATATAGCAACCAAAAATGAAATAAGTTTCAACTTTTTTCACTTTTGGGTATCATAATAACCTTTACACCAAAAATGTCTATTTTTTAGTGGTATACTTACTAACATGTGTATATGGTTTTTACATGCTTTTACTTCATCATAAACTTTAATTGCCAATAATATATCTTCTGTATTAGTTATAATACCAATTTTATTAATTAAATAATTATCCATATGATTAGTTATAATACATAGGTAACAAAAAATAATAAAAAAAGATTTCCCTTCGTGGTAAGGAAAGAATAAAGAAAAACAATGTTTGAAATGATATTAGATAATGTAGATATAAAGTACACAAGAACAAGAATAGCAATACCAAGACATAATGGGAAGGTTGAACGCAAACATAGGCAGGACAGTGAAAAAT
Organism: uncultured Bacilli bacterium; assembly: GCA_944372425.1. Classification (GTDB taxonomy): domain Bacteria; phylum Bacillota_I; class Bacilli_A; order RF39; family UBA660; genus RUG13868. Next base: position 14,369 of record CALVZC010000022.1, on the reverse strand, counting down.
TTTATAAACATTTAAAAATGAAAGTAAAAAAACATTTAAAAAAATAAATGCTTTTTTACTTTCTAAACTAACTTTATTATATTTTTTATTATTAAATAAAATTTTTATGCATAGGTTCTTTTTCTGGCATAGGATATAGTTCTTTTTTATTGTACATATCAAATAATACTTCATTAGTTTTATGTTGTAAACATAATGTACCACATTCAACACGAGGGTCAAATTTATCACTTGCAATATAATTCATAACTTCCCAATATCTATCACTGTTGAAAATATCTTTAAATCTAGTTTCTTTAATATTACCTATATGAAATTTTTTATATTTTTCATTAAATAACATTCCACAAGGAGCTACTAAACCATTACCAGACATTTGAAGTATAAAAGGAGCTCCAAAGCATTTATCATAATCTTTTTTGCCTTCACTAAGAATTTTACTCCATTTAGCTGAAACTTGATAATTTTCAGTAGAATAACTTTCTGCTTCTTTTAATAAATCAACTAATGTTTCATATTTAGAATAATCAACACCTAATGTACTATTTTCATCATCACTACAATGTTTTATAACTAAATAATCTACACCAAGTTCTTTACCAAGTTTAGTTAATGGTATTATTTGGTCTTTAAATTCTGGCATTAATACCATTTGCATACCAATAGTTACATCTAAATTATTTTCTTTTTTATATGTTACAGCTTTTTTTATATTATGTATTACTCTATCATAACATTCTTGTTTAACTCCGTGTATTTCACAATATCTATCTTTTTCTCCAGCAGATATATTAAATCTTAAATAAGTAAGACAAGGTAACATTTTTTCTATATCTTCATCTTTTAATAAATATCCATTTGTACCTAATGCCATATCTAAACCTATGTTATATCCATGAATAACAGCATCTGTCAAATTTGGATTACAAGTACTTTCACCATCACTTACAAAACTTATTGCTTTAACTCCTATTTCTTTAGCATCATCTAAAAAGTTAAATATAGTTTCTCTATCTAAATGTTCAAATTGATTTATATGTTGCATTTTACCATAACAATAAACACATCTATAACTACATTTTGTTGTTAAAGCACAATCAATAGTTATAGGTGCAACTTTTCCTTTTCCAAAATTCCATTGTTTAAGTCTTTCTTGATGCCAAGCAACTTTACAACCATCTAAAATAAATTTTTCATTTTTATTCATATATAATCCCTTTCTTCTATTTGTTTTCTAAAATATTTTTTATCTTTAAGTAAATATTATCATAATCAAGTCCATTTTGTTTTTTTACTTGATTATGATTTCCATAACCTTTAGCAAAAACATCATTTAAACCTATTTTATAAACTTTACAATTTAAACCATTTTCAGCAATAACATCAGAAACTATTGAACTTAATCCACTTATTATATTATGTTCTTCAATTATTATAAAGTTTTTGCAATTTTTTGATAAATTAATTAAAGTTTCACTATCAAAAGGTTTTAAGCAATTAGCATCTATAAAACCTATATTATAACCATTTTCATTTAGTTTTTGACAAGCCTTAAAAGCATCATATGCAATACTACCAGTTGAAATAATATAAAAATCTTTACCATCTATTATATTATTTAATTTTTTAATATTATCATTATAATTTTCTGAGTAAAATTCTTTTTCATTATTTGTACCTAATCTAATATATACAGGGCCTTTTATTTTATATGCTTGTTCTGTTACTTTTTGTGCCATTAATGGTGTGGATGGTGAAAATATAGTTAAATTAGGCAATACTCTTAAAACTCCTATATCTTCTGTTGAGTGATGAGTAGGGCCTAAATATCCATATGACACACCACTACCAATACCTACAATTTTTACATTTAAGTTATTAACACAAGCATCTACCCTTATAAATTCAAAACTTCTAAAAGCTAAAAATGCACTTATAGTATATATAAATGGTATTTTACCACAACTTGCAAGTCCACAACCAGCCATTACCATATTATTTTCAGACATACCAAAATTTAATAATTGTTCTGGAAAATCATTTTTAAAATCATCATATACAATAAGTCCATTATCTGATATTAAAGAAAGAACATTTTTATCTTCTTTTGCCAATTTATATAATGTTTTTAAATATGCATTTCTCATAAAAAAAGTTCCTCCTTTGTCATTTCAAGTTCATTTAAAAATATATCAAGCTCTTTTTCTGATGGTAATCTATAATGCCAAATAGGTTGATTTTCCATAATTGAAATACCTTTACCTTTTATAGTATTTGCTATTATAAGTCTTGGTTTTTCTATTTTATTGTTTAAGTTATCTTTTAAAACTTCTATTAGTTTATCTATATTGTGTCCATCTACTTCATAAACAAAAAATCCAAAACTTTCCCAAGACTTTTTAATATCCCCTAAATTTAATATTTCATCTATATTTCCCATGGCTTGTAACTTGTTATAGTCTAAAATAACTGTAAGATTGTCAAGTCTTCTATGTCCAGCACTCATAACAGCTTCCCAAACAGTACCTTCTTGACACTCTCCATCACCAAGAATAGTATAAATTTTACTATCAATTTTATCTAACTTATTTGCAATAGCAATTCCAATAGAAAATGAAAGTCCTCTACCTAAAGAACCAGTAGTAGCTTCAACTCCATCTAATTCCATATATTTTGGTTCGCCACCTACATTGCTATTTAATTTACAATATGAATTTAATTGTTCTTTTGATATATAACCTATTTTATTTAATACAGAATAAAGGGCAAGGCAACCATGCCCTTTACTAAATATTACTTTATCTCTATATTTCCATAAAGGGTTGTTTTTATCATATTTTAAAACAGAAAAATACAATGATACTAATATTTCTACACAGGAAAATGCTCCCCCTAAATGTCCAGAACCACCATTATAAGCTGTTTTAAAAATATCTTTTCTTATTTCTTTTGCCAATTGTTTTAAATCCAAAACAATCCCTACTTTCTTTAAATAAAATTAACATGGTCATTTGGGTTAACTAAATCGTTTAAATATCTATTTATTTCATCTAGTCTACAAATTTCCCTACATTGTTTATCTAAATCTTTATTTTCAAATCTTTTCATTACTTCTTTTCTGACAGTTCCTTCCCAAATAGAAACAAAACTTTCATCATTAATATTACCATAGCTATATTCTTTTTTACCCATAAATGCTATACAAGGATATAAATCCCCATTAACATCTAAATAAACCATAAATGGTAATCCATAACAAGTATGATAATTTCTCTTTGTATTTAATTTTTTAATAGCATTAGCTCTAAAATATATATTAAAATTATATGTTTTATATTGTTCTAATTCTTCTTCTAACCAAAGTAAATCATTGTAGTTTACTTCTATTATATTTGCACTTTGAGGGTGCTTTGAAAAAGGCTTTATTGTAAAATAGTCAACTCCTATTTCTCTTAAAGTTTTTGCCATATTTAATATTTCATTTTTATTGTCTTCCATTAATAAGGCTTGTACACCTAAAGTAGTTTTTAATTTTTGGTCTTTTTTTACTTTTACTGCTTCTTGTATATTAAATATTACTTTATCTAAATCTCCATCTTTACATCTATGAATATGATTATATGATTTATTTTCAAGACTTGCCGTTGAAAATCTAATCCAAGTTAAAGATTTTAATATATCTTTTGATATTTCTGGCTTTAATAATGCACCATTAGTTGAAATAGCTACATCTATATCAAATGATTTTGTTTTATTTATTATATTAGGGGCATTTTTGTGTAATAAAGGTTCTCCCTCACCTGCATAGATAATACTCTTTAAACCATTTTTTGATATTTCTTCTAAATTTTTAAGTAAATTTTCATCATTTATATATTTAGCATTATATCCTGTATAGTCTACAGCACAAAATATACATCTATGGTTACAAGCATTTGTAAGCCCTACTTCCATTTCTATTGGATATATATTTTCACCATTTAACCATTTACCTACTTCTATTGGGTGATAAAGTAATTTATGTGAATCTAGTCTAATATCTTTATTCATATTAATCCCTTTCTAATCTTCTTTTTATTTCTTGACATATCATATGCTCAAATGATAAATGTAAATCTTCTACTATTCCATAATTAAATGAATTTATGTGTAAATTTAAATCACTATTTTCTTTTAAATATCCACCACTAAACCCTGTAAAACCTACTATATCAACATTCTTTCCTTTTGCTACTTCTATTGTTTTTACTATATTTTTTGAATTTCCAGACGCTGATATTGCTATAAGTAAATCATTTTCATTAACATAATTTTTTAATTGTTCTGAAAATATATCATCATATGAAATGTCATTTCCTATTGCTGTTATAATAGGTATATTATCTGTTAAACTAAATACTTTAAATCTTTTTTTACCTTCAACATTTGTACCCTTTCCTAAATCACAAGCAAAATGTGAAGCAGTTGCAGCACTTCCGCCATTACCTATTATAAAAATTTGATTGTTATTTTTATATTTTAATATAATTAAATCTACAATTTTTTTAATTTCTTCTACATCAAAATTATCTATACATATTTTTAATTCTTCTATATATTTATTTATCATATATTATACCTTTCTAAATGTTTAGCAAATTCTAATAAGTTATTAAATGTATAATCACTATTTACTTTAATATCATTATAAATAAAAACTGTTTTTACACCTAAATTTTTACCAAACAATATATCTGTTTCCCTATCACCAACCATAAAAGAATTATTTACATTTATATTATATTTTTTAACTGCTTTTTCTCCTAATAAAGTATTAGGCTTTCTACAATTACAATTAATTGTATATTCATTTTCTTTTACAACTTTTTCTCTTTCTATATGTGGACAGAAAAATATATCATCAAATTTTAAAGTATCTTTTAAATACTTATTTATTTTTTCTACTTCTTCAATTGTTGTCATTTTTCTTGCAATAGCTGATTGATTTGAAATAACTATAATTATATAACCTAATTTCTTAAATATATCTATTGCTTCTTTTGAAAAGTCATATATTTTTACTTCATCTAAACTTTTTATATAATGTGTATCTTCTATTATTACACCATCTCTATCTAAAAAAATAGCTTTATTTTTCATATCTTCTAACCTAAATATTTAAACCAATCTTTTGTGGCTTCTTCTATACTGTTTGGTGTCCATATAGGGGCATTTTTCCAATAGTCGATATTTTCCAATATCATTTTTACACCTTCTTCTAATGAAATTTCTGCTTTCCATTTTAACATATTTGTTATTTTTGTTATATCTGCAAAGGTACAATCTGGCTCACCTGGTCTTTTTGGGATATATACTTTCTCTCCACCTAATAAATCACAAAGTCTATTTATTGAATATGTTCCACCACTTCCTACATTAAATACTTCATTACTTATTTCTGAAATTGCTGCCATATAAAATGCATTAGCTATATCTGTTACATAAGTGAAGTCCCTTGTTTGATTTCCGTCCCCTACAACTGTAAATGGTTTATTAGCTAATTTTTGTGCTAAAAATACTCCAAATACTGCTCCATATGTTCCAGAAGTTCTTGACCTTGTCCCATATACATTAAATAGTCTTAATGAAATAACTGGCAATTTATATACTTGTCCCCAATGTAAAACTGTTTCTTCTCCTAAATATTTCGATAACGCATATGGATATTGTGGAGATATTTCATTTCCTTCTTTCGTTGGATAGCTTTTTGCTATTCCATAACAAGATGATGATGCTGCATATACCAATTTTTTTATATTATATTTTCTTACTACTTCAACAACATTAAATGTACCCAAAACATTTGATGTATAATATTCTGTTGGCATTTGAATTGATGGTACTATATCTGCAAGTGCTGCCATATGAAATACATATGTTACACCTTCAAATATTTTTTCAATACTTTCTCTATCCCTTATATCTTCTTTAAATATTTCTAAATTTTTATTATCTTTATGATGTTCTAAATTTTCTAACCTTCCTGTTGATAAATTATCTATAACTCTTACTTTATGCCCTTCCTTTAATAATTTATCTACTATATGTGAACCTATAAATCCACAACCACCTGTTACAACTGAAATCATATTTTTTTCTCCTTTATTTAAAATCTGTATTTCTTTTGTATACTTATATATTGTTGAGTCCTACCAATATCACCACTTTTAAAAATATTTTTATAATTTGATATTTTTCCTGTTTCTAAAAATTCTTTTAAACAATTAATAATTCTTTCAATAAATTCATATATGTTGTTATTTATATCTTTAAATTCTATTAATAAATCTTCTAAAAATTTCAATATATTTTCTAAAATCTCATTTTCATTATTTTCTTCATATTGTTTACTAAAATTTCTTATATTTGTTAATATATTATATATTTTATTAGATTTATTTAAATTTATAATTGTTTCTTCTTGTCCATACATAATAAAATTATGTCTTTTCATTAAATATTGCTTCAAATAGTTGTTACTTAATTCTTTAAAGTTATCTATATCTTTATACCATGAAAAATCTGTAAATATATTTTGTGATGTACCTAAAATATAATAATCATTATTAATAAGTTCAATTACATCTTTTATTGTAAAAATGATATCATTATTAAATGCAGGGTTTAATATATCATCTTTTACCCAATCTTCAATGCTTCTTGACATATTTTTCAAATTTTTCATTGTACCTTCAAATATTTCAGTACACTTTTTTACTTTTTCGTTATAATCTGAAATATTTGAAATAATTATTGAACTTACTAATCTTTTCATTTGCTCAATAAACATACTACAATAGTCCATACAAGTTACAACCAATATTCCACCATTATCTAATTTATCTAGTAAATTTAAAATGATATCTTTTGCATTATCTATTGAATGTAAAAATCCTTCTGCTATTATAAAATCATATTTATTATTATCATTAAATTCTTCAATAGTTTTATTTTGAATATCTATTTCAGGCATTTTAAATAATTTTGTATTTTCAAATAATTGCTTCATTTCTTTTATACCATTTTTGTTTGGTTCAACTATAGTTATTTTTTTACATTCAAAGTGAAAAAATGCAAGTGTATTATAACCACTTCCTGCACCAACTTCTAAAATATTTTTATCTTTAAATGCAATAGCTGGTATACCCAATTGCCTATATAAATTTTCTCTTTTCCTTAAATGATTTTCCATATTACTAATATTTTGTTTTATAGGTAATATATTTTGTTCTTTATAATAATTTAAAAATTTATTCATAAAAAAAATCAATCCTTATCTTTAAAAAATTTTAATTAATTATTTTTGATAATTGAAATTATTGTTCTTTATAGTTATTCTTATAATATTCTTGTAAATAATTTAAAAACCTATTAGCTAATCCTGTATATGTAAATTCTCTTAAACTTATTTCTCTTCCTATGTTAGACATTCTTTTTCTTTCTTCGTCATTTTCAAGATAATACTTAACTTTATTTATTAAATCTTCTTTTGTTCTAAAAAATACCATTTCTTCATCTTCTTTGAAATACTTCCTAATATCACTTATATCTTCATTAGGATCTATATAACAATTTATAAAAAATCCACCACTTAAAAATGTTTCAAAAACTCTTGATTGTATACTTGATGCATTGTTACAACCTAAAACTATTTTAGAACTTTGAAATATTTTAGATAATTCTTCTCCATTTTTTGCTTCACCCATAGCATATGGTTTAAATCTTTCTATATTTGACCATTCTCTACCCCATAATTTTATATTTTTAAATCCAGCATTAATTAAAGTATCCACTATATTAACTTTTATAATAGTATAATTAAATTTATCAATAATATCTTCTTTAATTACATTAATAATATATTTAAAATTACCTATTAAATCTTCTAAAGATCCTGTACAATCATTAATAAAATTTTCTAAAACTAAATTTAAAAATTCATTTATTTCTTTTTTTGAAAAATATATTTTATTTGAATTAAGACTTTCTTCTAATAATTTTTCTAAAATAATGCCAGTAATTAAATTTATTTCTTTCTTTTCTCTTACAAATTCATATATATCACTATTATGGGCAACTAAACATATATCACAACTATATTTTTCTTTTTCTTCTTTTGTAAGCTCATACTTTTTATATGTAAATTCATCTGAACAAATAGGTGCATCTATAAACCTATCACTACTTATATTTTTTAAGTTATATAATTCTTTATCTGTTATAAAATGATTTAAAATAAAATCATTTTTTTCTAAATAAATTTCAGGGTTTTTTAAATTTCTCAAAAAAGGTATATCTTGTAACCAAGTTAAAAATACTATTTTATCACTTATATTAATAATATCTTTTCTTAACCAATTTATTGTAATTATTATATCTGGTTTAAAATTATTAACAAAATCAGCAATATCTAAATTAGTAATTGGTTTATTAAATTTAATTTCTAAATAAAAAGTTTCTAAACCTATTCTATTTAAAGCATTATTTAAATACCTTGAATGATATTTAAGAATTGTAGAAAATTCAGTTGTAATAATTAAAACTTTTGGATTTTTCTTAATAATATTTTGTATATATTTATTATCTTTATAATACAATTCTATTTCTCTATTATTTTTATCTAATATACTATTTGCATAATTTATTTTTTTTATTATTAATTTTATATACTTTAAATAATCATTTATTTCTTTATATGAATAAAATATTATTTTTTTTCTAAATAAATTATTTATATTATCTTTTAAATAAAAATTTATATTATTATAAATAAATATTCTATTTCTTATAAATAAAACATTAAACTTCATATTAAGTAGTAAACATTGAAATAAAGAATTATCAAATATTAAATAAATAGGAGTTCTAAATTTTGTAGCTTTATAACCTATATCATCTATAAATGTATCTTTTTCTATTTGTAAAGAAATATTAAAATGTATATCATTAAAAATAATATGATAACCATTATTGTTATCTACTTCTTGAACATCTTTAGTATAACAAAATATTAGTTTTTCATTTAATTCTAAATAATATAAATGTTCATCATCAAACCAAAGTGGTAAACAAGTTACTTTATTATATGGTACAAAATCTTCTCCATAGTAATATTCATAGTTTTTCAAATCTTCAACATTTTGTTTATAATTTCCTATATATTCAGTTTCATTTCCTTTATAATAAGCATCTATTATTCCATTAATTATTTCTTCTTTAGGTTCAAATTCTTCTAAATATTTTTTAAAATATTTTAATGCTTCTTTATATCTTCCATTTTCAAATAATAATAATGCTATGTCCAATGAATAATCTACTATTAGTTCTAAATCTATATGTATTATTTTATCTATTAATATATTTGCTTCCTCATTTAAATTTTTAAACTTTAATTCTATAATTTCATCTATTATTTTATTTATATCTTCCATTTTTTTACCCCTTAAATATTTAATAATGTAGACATATATTTTAAAATATTAACTTTTTCTACACAATATTTATTCCCATAAATATTAGTAGATAATGAAGCTGAAATACTACCTAAAAATAAACCTATTTCATCTGGAGCATTAACACCTTTACAAAGACTAGATAATGAAAAAAAAGCATCACCAGCCCCAATAGTATCTTTAACTTTTAAAACAAGTGCTGGACAACTATATATTTCATTATCTTTTACTAAAAAAGCACCTTTAGAACCTCTTGTTAAAAAGCCATTACTTCCCAAAATATTACTAAGGATTTTTAAAGAATTTTGTTCATCTTCTTCATATGATGGAATAGCTAATTTCAATTCTTTTTGGTCTAAAACAAAAGTATTAGTTCTTTTATATTTAGTTATTAAGTTTCTACCATAATTAGATGAATTTGTTTGACAATTAATAGATAATATTTTTGCATTTTTTTCTATTATATCTATAATATCTTTATTTATTAAACCATGTCCAAAATCACATAAAACAACTAAATCAAATTGTTTTATTATTTTTTTTAACTTTGATTTTAAAATATCCATAATACTTGAATTAATATTGTTATACTCTTTTAAATTTGTTATTGCAAAAAGTTTTTTTAATTCTTCTCTATTTTCATTTTCTAAAACATATCTAGTTTTAAATATAGTTGAATATTGTTTACTATATTCTACATCTAAATTGAAATTAGCATTTTCTATAACAAGATTTTTTATATCATCATAACCTAAAATAGAAAATAATGTTGTATTTTTACAAAATTCATTTATATGATTAGCTATAGCAAAACTTCCACCTAAATATTTTTCATTTTTTAAAAATCTAGTTGAATATCCTACATCTTTTGACATAAGACCTTGAACAGAACAAAATATATATTCATCAATAATAATATCACCAATAACTAATACTTTTAAATCTTTCATTTTTTCTATATAATTATTAATATCATTAATAGAAAATTTCTTTTTAAAATCTTTAATATAAGATTTAACTTCATCAGACAATGAATTAAAATTATTATTTATAAGTTTTGTAGAACTAAAAACATAACCATTTGTATATTTGATTTCCCCACCAAATTTTTTAACAAGTTCAGCTTCTTCACAAATTTTTCCAGTTATATCTTCAGAATGATTTTCGTACTCTTTTCCTTTAACATAAAAATTAGGTTGAACACACTCTATAATATCTTTAGCTGTATATTCTTTAGATAATAAAACATAGTCTATATACTCAATAGCAGTTAAAAAACTTATTCTTAAATCATTATTAAAAAATGGTCTATCTGGACCTTTTCTAACAAATTCTTCTGAAGTTATGGAAACAACTAATATATCACCAAGTTTTTTAGCTTCTTTAAAATGAATTATATGTCCAGGGTGTAATAAATCAAAAACTCCATGACATAATACAACTTTTTTATTTCCAAAACCCTTTTTAATTTTTTTAAATTCATCTTGTGTAACAAATTTAGACATAATAATTACCCCTTTTTAATATAATATTTAAACTAACTTTATAAATAATTTTCTAATAAATAATCTACAATATAAGCTCTATTTTTATTTATTTCTATAGCTAAAATATCAAGTTTTTTTATTTTCATTTTTTAAATTAATAATTATTTGAGTTTTATTGTTATCAATATTTTTTAATTTTTCTTTTAACAACATTGATTTTCCACTTAAATTTTCATTTTTATTTTCATTTTGAGTATTTTTTAAATTTATAGCTTTTTCAAATCTATTTAACAAAATAATCACTCCTTATAAAATATTTTTATTTTTTAGTTCTTGTAATATATCTTTGTAAATTTTATATTGTTTTTAATTTTTATGTAATATGTTAATGGGTAAATGTTCAAGTTCTATTTTTTTAATTTTTATGATATTAAAAATTAAATTTTCAAGAGTTATTTTATTTAAACTTCAATTTTTTATACAAAAATCAATTAATTCATTAGATAATTTTATCCTTTTATCAATGTTATTTAAAATTAGTGTATTAATATTGTTTTCTTTACCTAAATTTTTTCGTATATTATTCCAAAGGGCTATGAAAAGTTCTACCCTTGAATACCATTTAATGAAACATATGATAATAAAATTATTTCATCTGCTATATAAAAGATATTTTGATTTGTTAAACTAAAACTTGGATTATTATCTATAATAATATAGTCATATTTATTAAATTTACTTTCATTTTCTTCAAAATATATTTTTAAAATACTTTATCTAGCTGTATAAGAAAATATTTTTAATTCCATTTCATATAAAATAAGGTCTGAAGTAATTAAATCTAAATTAGGGAATTGTTTTATAGGACTTTTTATTATTACATTTTCTAAATTAATATTGTTTTCAAAAATATCTTTGATAGTAAAATTTTGTTGTGTAATATCTATACCAACATTAAAAGTTAAATTTGATTATGGGTCAATATAAATTAATAATACTTTTTTGTTTTCTGATAATAAACCACCTATATCAAAAACAAAATTACTTTTACCTATACTATCTTTTAAAGTAGCAATAGTAATAACTTTTAAACGAACTCACACTCATTACATTGAAATTATAAAAAGTATATCAAATTTAATTTATTTTTTCAATTAAAATATAAATTTATATTAAATTTAATTTATATATTTATATTATTTTTATATTAAATAATATAATATATTATTTAAATGTTAAGTTGTAACGGTTTTGTAACGATTTTGTAACGGTTTTTGGGCTATTTGTAACGGTTTTTGGGCTATTTGTAACGGTTTTGTAACGGTTTTAAAAATAAAAAATCCCTAAAATTCAAGATTTTTTGATATTTATGATAATTTTTTTTTAAATTTGCAAAAAAAATTTTTTAAAATTTGTAAAACTTAATTTTTAGTGTTTTTTAAAATAAAAAGTTTTAAAAATACTCTAAAAACCGTTACAAAAATTTATAATTATGCTATAAGCCTTGATTTTCAAGGGTTTAAAGGTTTTTTATTAAATAAAAAAAAAGTGTTACACTTTTAAAAAAATTAACAAAAATTATATTAAAAACCCTTGAATTTTCAAGGGTTTAAAGGGTTTTTATTGATAATAAAAAACCGTTACAAAAAACCGTTACAAAACCGTTACAACCTAAGAAAAAAAATTTTACACATTAATTATTTATATTTTAAAAATAAAATTTTAATAAAAAATTAAATATTTACTTTTCTTGACGTAGAATAAACTTTAAAGTATAATAATTATGTTATAATTAATTAAATTGAATAAAAGAAAATAACTTTTTATTATAAAATTTATTTTCAAACAATAAAAAAAGCAATGAAAAACAATTCATTACTTTTTTAGTTTATAATATATATAGCTTTGATTTAGATTATTTTCTGCTTTTATCTATTTCAAAGCTTTTTATTTTACAAAAAAATATTTCATATATATTCTCCTATACATTATTGATTAAATGTATTAATAGCTTCTTTTTCTGCTTATTCACCTTCTTCGATACTTTCCACAATATCTTTATGAATAAATCTTTTATAAACATTTTTACAATTTCTAATAAGTTTTATTTCATATCCTTTTCTTTTCATATCTTTAAAAAATGAGTTTCTACCAACAGTTTGGTAACCACATTCCATTAAATATTTTACATAAAACTTTAAATAAATATCTTGAGGTGAGTAATCTTGGAAAGTGTATTTATATTCTTCTATAAATTCTATTAAGTTATCATTATCTCTTTTATATTCTTCTATAGCATCTTGCACGACTTTTGGTAATATAAATTCCCCATTATAAATAAGTCGTTGCAAATGCCCAATAGAAAGACATATAATATATTCAGTTACTTCTTTAGTTTTTAATAGTTTTAAAATATTTAAATTTTTAGATTTTCCTTTAAATTTTGCATTAAAAGGTACAATTATTTGTCTACGTCCCATACCATCAGTTTTATCACTCATTCTAGGTATTTCATTACAAGATACATACATTTTACAATATGGAATAAATTCAATAGCATTTTCATATAAAGCCCTTGCTGTTATAGTTTCACCAGAAACAATTCTTTTTAATGTACCAACATTTTTTAAATAAGTATTGTCTTCATCATCAGAAATATTTAAAAGTTTATTTCGTAGATGAATTAATTCATTTTTGTCGCTTAGGTCACTTAACTGTTTGTGTGAAACATTAATACGTTTAAATTCAGGCATATCCCTTTCTAAAATATATTCTATTAGTTTAAAGTATGTACTTTTACCATTACTACCATCACCTGTTAAAAAGAAAGTATTAGCTATTTTATTTTCTTGATACATAGTAAAGCCTATAACTTGAATTAATAATTCAGCTAAATCTTTATCATCACAAGCTAAATCTTTAAAAAACTTAATTACAATAGAACGTACATTATTATCATTTAAAATATCAGGGTTAAAATTATGAGGGATTTTATTTATAGTAACAATGTCTTGTTGTTCACCTTCTTCAAGAGATAATATTTTAAAATTTTTATCTTTTAGATAAATAAAACAGTTGTTAAATAAAATATAATCATTACCATTACAAATTTTCATTTTAGCCAAAATACTAATATATTCATAAATTTCAGCTCTAAAGTTTTTCCTTGAATTATAAAATTCTCTTATCATAATACTATTAATTTTTTTATCAGTTAAAGCAGGGTAATATTTTTGTGTACTATCATAAAAATGTAAATCCCCATTAATTCTAACAATACCATATTTAGCAATTAAATAACTTGAAAGTTGTTCTAACTGAACCTCCCACGACTAAAGTCGCGGGGTTCCTGCTTCATAGAATTTTGCATATTTTAAATATGTCTTACTAA
>CALVZC010000021.1 GCA_944372425.1 uncultured Bacilli bacterium | reverse complement strand
AACAAATATGGAATAACAGTAAATGAACTTAAAGCGGCAAATAATTTAACATCTAATTTACTTAATGTTGGGCAAACTTTAATTATTCCAACAATAAATCCAGACATAACATTACCAGAAAATTATATAGTATACACTGTGAAAAAAGGCGATACGCTATATAAGATAGCATCAGAATACAATATATCGGTTAATGATTTAATAGATTTTAATCAATTAACAACAACTTCTATAGTTATAGGACAGCAATTATTAATACCTACTAATGAAGAAGAAACAAATACTATTACATATATTGTTTTACTAGGTGATAGTCTTTGGAAAATTGCTAACAATTGTAACATTACAGTTGATGATATTGTAAAATTAAATAGTTTACAAACTACCATAATTCAACCAGGAGATGAATTAAAATTACCAAAAAACTGCAATATAAACACTGACAATAATCCTGATAATAATATAAATGAAAATGATATAAAACATGTTGTAACGAATAATGAAACGCTATATAGCATTGCCCAAAAATATGGAACAACTGTTGACGATATAATAGAATATAACAATTTATCTACAAATGTATTACAACTTGGACAGATTTTATATATACCTAATACATCTGAATATATTAATTATTATGTTCAACCTAATGATAGTTTATATAGTATTTCAAGAAGATTTAATACAACCATTGATGCAATAAAAAAATTAAATAATCTAACTAGTGATACATTGTACATTAATCAATTACTACTTATTCCATAATAATACAATAAAATTAAGAAAAGGATATAATAATATAGCTGAAAAAGTTTTAGGCTTTAAAATCCTAAATCAAATAGTATAGGAATATAAACTTAATTATACTGTCGCATGAAAAATAGTATAAAAAAGATATTGCATTTATCAAGAAAAAAATAAATGGATTCATAAGTCTTACAAACATAATACTTTTTTATAATTAGCTAGTAATCAACAAAAGTATATATTTTATAAAAGTGTAACATATGATTGATTTCTCTAGAGTATAAATGTATAATAGCTTTCTAGTTCGCTAGTAAATATTAAAAAATATTATATAATTAAGATACTGGTAAAAAGTATCTTTTTATTTATATAATTGAATGTGGAGGCTATGTTATGAATATTTTAGCAGAAGAACAAAAAAAACTTTATGAAAAAGGAATAACAGAAGAGGAGTTAAAAAAAAGAGAGGAGGCATTTTTAAAACTTTATTATAAACTAAGAAAAAAGGATGAAGAAAAAATATGGAATAGATTATCATTGAAGCAAAGACAAAAAATTCACTGGATAATTTTAAATATATATAGAATAAAAAACCGTTTAGGTGGATTTAATTATGAATTAATAAATAATGAGCGTGAAAAAACTGATAGACCAATTATATTTGCAGTTACACATGTTGGAAAATTTGATATTGAAGTTGTTAGCGAAGCTATAAAAGATCATTATTATTTGCTTTCTGGAGATTATGAACACATTCAGGGAATAATTGATTCACCCTTTTTATCATTAAATGGTGTTTTCTATTTTAATGAAAAAGTAAAAGATGATAGAAAATTGGTAACTGAAAAAATGATTAATCATTTAAATGATGGTGGAAATTTGATGTATTTCATAGAAGGAACGTGGAACTTATCACCAAATTTGCCAATGCTACCATGTTATTGGGGAATTGTAAATATTGCAAAAGAAGGAAATGCTATTATTGTTCCAATAGCAGCGGAACAATATGGCAAGAACTTTAAAATAAATATTGGAAAAAATTTTGATATGACTAAATATGAAGATACTATCGAAGGGAAATCATGTGCTATAAATGATTTAAGAGATGTTTTGGCAACTCTTAAATGGGAAATTTGGGAAACTGAACCACAATTGATTCGAGAAGATATAATAGGTGATGAATGGACTAATTATGTTTCTGAAAGATTTAAAGAATGGCCTTATTTTAATGAAGAGTATATTGAAGGATTAATTTATAAACCAAAAGATGTTGTTACTAGACAAGAAGCTTATGGTCCAATAAAAAAACTTGTCCCTAACAGAAATAATGCATTTTTATTTAATAAAAGATTAAAGGATAATATATTTAGAGATTAGATTTTTTAAGATAGGAGAAAATGTATGTCTAATGGGTATTTAACTGGTTGTGCTTTAGTAATTGCCATATTAATTACTATAATGTTTTTTATAAAAAAGAGCATAAATAATATTGAAACAAAAATATTTAAAAAAATGTTAGTATGTAATATTTTTGAAGCTTTAACAACAACATTAATTGTTATCGTTGCACTAACTATTAATTCCAATATGGTTTTTAAATTACTAAATAGGATAGATATAATATGGATTATTAGCTGGTGTAGTTTAATGTTTTACTACGTATATAGCATTTCATCTTTTTCAAAAAAACACCAAATTAAAAGATTTATATATGCTGTAAATGCAATAATATTTGCTCTGACACTTGTGTTAAATGTTGAAATTATAAATAAGAATAGTATATTAAATTCTACAGGTCCATTAACTTATTTAGGCTTAATTGGTGCAGTTTTCTATATTGTTTTAATGATTTTAATATTGATAAAATCTAAAAATAATGACAAATTAGATACTAAAAAGTATATACCTCTTTATTTCTTAATGCTATTATTAGTTATTGTAGCAATTTTAAGATTAACTATACCAGAAATAAACTTTATTTCTATTTCATTAAGTTTAGTTGATATGATTATGATTTTTACTATAGAAAATCCTGATATAAAAATGATTACTCAATTAAATTTAGCAAAAAATCAAGCAGAACGTTCTAATAGAGCAAAGAGTGATTTTTTATCAAGTATGTCTCATGAAATAAGAACACCATTAAATGCCATTGTAGGGCTTTCAGATGATGTTGCAAGTTATAAAAATCAAGTCCCTAAGGAGGTAATAGAGGATATCGAAGATATACAAAATGCCTCTCAAACACTTTTAGAAATAGTTGGTAATATATTAGATATTAATAAAATTGAAAGTGAAAAAATGGATATAGTAGAATCGCCATATAATTTTAAAGAAGAAATTACTAAAATGGCGAGAGTAACCGCAACAAGAATTGGTGATAAATCAATAAATTTTAAAATTAACATGTCAGAAGATATTCCTTACGAATTGATTGGTGATAGAATACACATTAAAGAGATTATTAATAATTTACTTACTAATGCGATTAAATATACAGAAAAAGGAGAAATTAATTTAAATGTTAAATGCATTAATAAGGAAAATAATTGTTTATTGATAATAAGTGTTAAAGATACAGGAAGAGGCATAAAATCAGAGAATATTAGTAAGTTGTTTACAAAGTTTCAACGTTTAGATGAGAATCGAAATACAACTATAGAAGGAACTGGATTAGGTTTAGCTATCACTAAAGCATTGATTGATATGATGGGTGGAAAAATAAATGTTCAAAGTCAATTTGGTCAGGGTTCATTATTTATAGTACAAATACCACAAAAAATTAGTAAATTAGTTAATCCTATGACAGAAGAAAAAGCTGTTCTTAAAATAGAACAACCTAATAGTTTAAATGATAGAAAAGCTGATTTAATAAATAATAATCTCAATATTAAAAAAGTTTTAATAGTTGACGACAGCAAGTTAAATATAAAAGTAGCCAAAAAAGTCTTATCTAATTTTAATTTGCAAGTAGATGAATGTGATAACGGATTTGATTGTTTAGAGCGAGTAAATAATGGAATAAACTATGATCTTATTTTAATGGATATCATGATGCCAGAAATGTCCGGAGAAACCACACTTGCTAAATTGAAAAGTAATTCTCAATTTAATATCCCAGTAATTGCACTTACTGCTGATGCAGTTGCAGGTGCAAGGGAAAAGTATATATCAGAAGGATTTACAGATTATTTAGTAAAACCATTTACCAAAGAACAAATGAAAGAAAAAATAGATTTAATTTTAAATCAAGATAGTAAATAAAAAATAGTACATTTAAAAGACTTATAGTTTGTGATATGTTGAGTTATAATATATATGTTACAAATATAAAATAAAAAAAGATACCATTCTGATATAATTAAGTTAAAAGACAAAAATTATACGAAAGAGTGGTATCTATGAAAACTATAACAGAAGAAATGAAATTTAGAAATAGATGATGCGAATTTGCATTAAAAAATAGTGTAACAAAAACAGTAAAAAGATATCATACAAATAGATAGTTTATATATGAACAATTAAAAAAGTATGATGGAACGATAAGAAGTTTAGCTTTAGGGGCAATATAACCATATTCACATTCAAATGTGTATATAAATTTAGAATTAGAATTAATAAATAATATGAAGTTTCAATATGGAATAGATGGGTTAGAGATGTATATGTTCAATTAAAGAAAAGCGAATATACAAGAAGTTATGATTAAATAATAAAGTAAATAAATAAACTGCCTAAAAAGAAAATAAAATTAAGAATAAGATATAGAAAACAGGAAAAATACATGGAGGATATCCAAGAGATAAAGTTCAAGTAGATATAAAATATTTTCCAAGTGAATGTTTGTTATTTGATACAATAGATAAAAAGTATTATCAAATAATAGCAATAGATGAATATTATAGAAAAATAATATTAGAAATAGTTGACGAAAAAAGTGTAACTAATACAAGTATATTTATAAAAACTTTAGAAGAAAAAATTGAGTTAAAGATAAATATAATACAAACTGATAATGGACCTGAATTTGTAAATAATCAACGGAAAACAAATCTACCAATACTATTTGAATTAACATTAAAAGAACTTGGAATTAATCATAGAAGAACTAGGTCATATTTGCAATGGCAAAATGGAAAGGTAGAACGAAGTCATAAAATAAATGGAAAAAGTTTTTATAGTAAAAATGAATTTACATAAGTAGTATATCTAAAAAATAAAAAGATATAATAATATAGCTGAAAAAGTTTTAGGATTTAAATCAAATATTAGAAGAATATAAACTTAATTATACTGTCGCATGAAAAATATTATAAAAAAGATATTGCATTTATCAAGAAAAAATTAATGGATTCGTAAGTCTTACAAACATAATATTTTTTTATAATTAGCTAGTAATCAACAAAAGCATATATTTTACAAAAGTGTAACATATGATTAGTTTCTCTCTTGTTTTTTTTAAAAAAAGAAAATTAATTATTGAATTTTATCTTCATAAATGCTAAAATATAATTACATTTCATAGGGAATTAGTTCAGTTGGTAGAACGCAGGTCTCCAAAACCTGATGCCGTGAGTTCAAGTCTTACATTCCCTGCCATAGATTATCAGACTTTTCTTTAAATATATAAAAGAAAAGTCTTTTTTTTTAAAATAATTAATTACAAAATTTAATTATCTTTTTTTTAATTTAACTTTATTTTTAAATTTTTTTAAATCTTCTACATCACATTTTTCATCTTCATTATAAAATATTGGAATAATAAAACTATCAAAATCATATGAAAATTTATACCCTAAATTAGTTAATAATATATTAAGAAAAGTTTTTGCTGTTCTCGAATTGCCATCGCAAAAAGGCTGACTAAAAATTATAATCGAAACAGTAGTTAATATAGATGTTAATAATTCATCTTGACTTTCTATGGTATCAATTTTAAAAAACAAATCAGTCAATATATCTTCATAAAGTTGTAGTCTATCTTCACTAAATTCACGTATATTAAAATTTTTAGAACTTGGTATAAATTTATGATTTATTTCTATTAAATTTGAAAAATATGGGTATTTATTATGTAATGTATTCAAATCCATCACCTGCAAACTAAGATAGTAAATTATATTATAATAAGAATTTAAAATATGCAACAAATAATGTTATATAAATTAAAATTTTGCTATTAATTAATAATAAAAAATTGTATTTCAAATATATTTAATTGAGGAGTGTGGTTTTATAAACATTGTTGATAAAAAATTTAATAATTTAACGAGCGAAATAAAAAAATTAAGTGAACAAGAAATTTATTACAGAATTAGAACTAATTTTAATAAAGTTCCTAAAGAAACACAACTTAGTTGTATGAATTTTTTTAATAAATTTGGTTATTGGGGAAATCTTGATTTAGACAATGATATTTATGAAGAAATAGAATTAAAAGCGAAAGAATTATATAATCATATTGATGACTTTATTTGGTTATATAATAAACTTAATGATTATCGTTCGAAAAAAACACTATATGCAATTTTAAATAATTGGTATAATTATGATTTTAAAACAACAGCAGAAACTAGAGAAATATTATATGATTGCTATTTTGACTTGGATTTA
This sequence comes from uncultured Bacilli bacterium, assembly GCA_944372425.1. Lineage (GTDB taxonomy): Bacteria > Bacillota_I > Bacilli_A > RF39 > UBA660 > RUG13868. The sequence continues at coordinate 10,083 of CALVZC010000021.1, read as the reverse complement.
ATAAAAATGGAAAAAGATGAAGTTTTTGTTGATTTAGGGGCATACACTGGTGATACTGTATTATCATTTATAGAAAATTATGGGGAAGATTCTTATAAAAAAATTTATTGTTATGAAATAACTCCTGATACCTTTGAGATATTAAAAGAAAAATTAAAAGATTATAAAAATATTGATTGCCGATTAAAGGGAGTATCGAATAAAGAAGAAATATTATATTTTGATAATAAGGAGGGAATAACTTCTGCAAATTCTTTAGATAAAGAAGGAAACATAAAAGTAGAAACAGTAACTTTAGATAATGATATAAAAGAAAAGATAACCATGATAAAGGCTGACATTGAAGGGTTTGAACAACAAGCGATAGAAGGAGCAAAAAATCATATTTTAAATGATCATCCAAAATTAATGCTTTCTGTTTATCATAAAAATGAAGATTTATGGAAAATTGCTAGAATGATATATAACATATCAGATAAATATCAATTTTATTTAAGATATAATTCTTCTCCGATTTATCCTACAGAAATTACGCTAATAGCTATATAAATTGTATAAAAATTATTTAAAAGTAGTATTATATAATAGAAGTAAAAAAAAAGTAAAAAAAATAGCACTCGCTATTGACAAGTGCCAAAAAAGTGCTATAATTATAATTGTGAAAGGATGATGAATATGAAATTAATGCCAAGAAAATATTTCTTAGATGATGTATTCGATGATTTTATGACACAAAATAACAACGCAATGAAATGTGATGTTTATGAAAAGGATGGTAATTATAATATAGAAGTTGATATTCCAGGTTTCAAAAAAGAAGACATTAAAGTAGAAGCAAAAGATGGATATTTAACAATAACAGCCGAAAAGAAAGAAAAAGAAGATGAAGAAAACAAAAATTATATTTGCCATGAAAGAAGATATGGAAAATATGAAAGATCTTTCTATTTAGGTGATTTGAAAACTGATGATATAAGTGCAAAATTTGAAAATGGAATTTTAAAAGTTAGAGTGCCAAAAGTCGAAGAATCTGAAAATAAGAAACTAATCGAAATAGAATAAAGTTTAAAGAAGCAAAACATAATGCTTCTTTTTTTTATTGCCAATATTAATATTAGTTGTTATAATTCAATCAAAAGAGGTATAGAATGGAAAAAATTAAAAAAATAGATTTACATCTTCATTTAGATGGATCAATTAATAAAGAATATGCAGAAAAACTTTTAAATAAAAAATTAACTGATGAACTAACGATAAAAGGAAAATGTAACAACTTAAAAGAGTATTTAGATAAATTTAATTTACCTATTTCTTTATTACAAACAAAAGAAAATTTAGAAGATTTCAGTTATCTTTTAACAAAAGATTTAGTTAATGATAATGTTATATATGCTGAAATTAGATTTTGCCCATTATTTCATACACGAAAAGGATTAAGCGAAGAAGAAGTAATTCAATCAGTTTTAAATGGTCTTAAGAAAAACAGACAAATAAAAACTAATTTAATATTATGTATGATGCGAAATTTAGATTATAACCAGAACGTTAAAATAATTGAACTTGCATATAGATTCTTAAAAAACGGAGTTGTAGCATTAGATTTGGCAGGAGATGAAGAAAAGTATAACAATGATAAGTTTGTAGAACTATTTAAACTTGCTAACAAATTAAATATACCTCTGACTATACACTCAGGAGAAGTTGGAGACTATAACAATATTTTATCAGCAATTAAATATGGTGCTAAAAGAATAGGTCATGGCATAAACGCAATAAAAGACTTAAAAATAATTGAAGAAATAAAAAAGAATAATATTACTTTAGAAATTTGCCCTACTAGTAATGTTCAAACTAATGCTATTAGTAAATACGAAAATCATCCAATAAAGAAATTATATGAATATGGAGTAAAGATAACAATAAATACCGATAATAGAACAGTATCTAATATAACATTAAGTGAAGAATACAACAAATTAATAAATGATTTTAATTTTACTATTCAAGATTTTAAATTAATAAATATAAATGCAATTAATTCATCTTTCTTAGATGATAATGAGAAAAAACAATTATTAGAAATAATGAATGAAAAGTAAGAGTAATGAGGAAACTATGGAAGAAGAATACAAAAAAATTGAAAAAAGCATTATAAAGAAATACCGAAAAGAAATATGGGGAAGATTTGTAAGAGCAGTTAAAGATTATGAATTAATAAAAGAAAATGATCGAATAATGGTTTGCATATCTGGTGGAAAAGATTCATTTTTGCTAGCAAAATGTATTCAAGAATTAAAAAGACACAGTAAAATAAACTTTGATGCTGTTTATGTAGTAATGAATCCTGGTTATAAAAAAGAAAATATTGATAAAATAATTGAAAATTCAAAAATATTAAATATTGATATTGAAATATTTAACAGTGATATCTTTGCTGTCGCTGAAAAATTAAACAAAGAAAAACCATGTTATATGTGTGCTAGAATGCGTCGTGGATATCTTTATAGTAAAGCGAAGGAATTAGGATGCAATAAAATAGCACTTGGGCATCATTTTGATGATGTGATAGAAACTACATTGTTAAGTATATTTTATGGGGCAGAATTTAAAACAATGTTACCTAAATTACATAGCACAAACTTTAAAGGACTAGAATTAATAAGGCCATTATATTTAGTAAAAGAAAATGACATAATTGCTTGGAAAAATTTTAATAACTTGAATTTCTTAAATTGCGCATGTAACTTTACAGAAAAAATTAATGAAGATTCAGAACTAAGTAAAAGAATAGAAGTAAAAAATATAATTAAATATTTAAAGACTAAAAATAAAAATATTGATTTTAATATTTTTAATAGTACAAATAACGTTAATTTAAATACAATTTTAGGATATAAAAAAGATGGTAATCAATATACTTTTTTAGATGATTATGATAAAGATTAATAAATTAATATTGAATTAACAAATATTTATGATATAATAATTATTGATAATAATTATCATTAAGGAGTAGTTATGAATTCTAGAAACACAAATCAGAAAAAAATAATTCTAGAAACTCTAGTAGAAACAAAAACACATCCAACAATATCAGAACTATATAAATTAATATTAGAAAAAAATTCATCTATTGGTAAAGCAACATTATATCGTAATATAAAAAAATTTATAAAAGAAAATAAGATTAAAGTAATAAAAACTAAAAAAGGTATAGTACGTTATGATTATTCTTCAAAACATATTCACTATGAATGTTTAAACTGTGGTAATATTTTTGATATATATGATGACGAATTTCTAACTATTTTAAATAGTAGAAAATGGATTGAAAATAAAAACATTATTGACTTTAATTTTATAATATATGGGTATTGTGATGATTGTAATAAAAAACTTAATGAATAGTTATTAAAATAAATTTATTAAAAGTAAATTTATTTTAAAATAAATAAAATGGAGGAAAAAAATGAAATACGAAGATTTAAAAGGAACAAAAACAGAACAAAATTTAATGACAGCATTTGCTGGAGAAAGTCAAGCTAGAAATAAGTACAGCTATTATGCATCAAAAGCAAAAAAAGATGGATATGAACAAATAGCAGCAATTTTTGAAGAAACTGCTAACAACGAAAAAGAACATGCTAAATTGTGGTTTAAATACCTACATGGTGGAGACATACCTTCTACAGAAGAAAACTTAAAAGATGCAGCAGCTGGTGAAAATTATGAATGGACAGATATGTATGCTAGCTTTGCAAAAACAGCTAAAGAAGAAGGGTTTAATGAATTAGCTTATTTATTTGAAGCAGTTGCAAAAATTGAAAAAGAGCATGAAGAAAGATATTTAACATTATTAAAAAATGTTGAAGATCAAAGGGTTTTTGAAAAAGATGGAGATAAAATTTGGATTTGTAGAAATTGTGGGCATGTTTATGTTGGTAAAAAGGCACTAGAAGTATGTCCAGTATGCAAACATCCAAAAAGTTACATGGAAGTAAAAGCTGACAATTATAAATAATTAAATATGATAAATCAAGAGACATATCTCTTGATTTTTATTGTCAGCAATAGATTAAAAGAACTCTTTTTTAAGTATTTTAGTAGTATCCTTCTGCTCAATACTTCTTTTTAAATCTACTAAAGTATTTTTTAAAATTAAAATATTATCAATTAAATTTTTAAAGTCATAAGATTGTTTGTTTATTAAAAATATATTATTATCTAAATAATTTAGCATGTCCTCTAAAGCACCGATAGCATCACTAATTAAATTATTAGCCAATGATATATCATTAACAGCTCCATTAAATAAAGATTGAGTGTCTACTCTTTTTTCATTAAAAAAGTTATTTTTGATACTTAAAATTTGAATAGAAACAAGAACTGAAGTGTAAATATCATTAATCTCATTTAAATATTTCTTTATTATATATTTAAATTGAATATCTAAATTAAATATTTTTTTATATTGTGAATTAGTAAAATATGCAAAAGTATTTATTTTACTTTTTTTTCTATTTAAAATGAAAGGAACAATAGCTTTCTTTTTTTTATTCCAATTAAAATTTACATTATTTTTTTTAGCTTCTATTTTTCTTTTTTTCTCTTGTTTTTCTTCTTTTATTAAATAATTATTATTTGAATTAGATGTATTGATCTTTTCTTCTTTATTAACTATATATTTTTTTAAGTTGCTGTTATTTTTACTATGTTTAACTTTTATATCAACAAGTTTAAATTTATTATAATTATTTTTATGATTAATTTTTAGTTTTTTTTGTACTTTATAAACATTTGAATCAACTTTAGAAATTTTTCTATCTTTTTTCTCCCATTTTTCTAAATCAAAATTCTTCTTTATTAATTTTTCATCTTTTGGTGTTTGTTTAGATATATTATTGCTATTTACTGTACTAATTTTGATAGTATCTTCTTCATTTATATTTTCTATTTGTTTTTTATCTTTTTCTTTAACTTTTTTAATATTATCTTTAGAATTATTGTTAGATAATTCTTTAACATATATTTTATTTTTTACATAAAAAAAATTTAATTCTAATCTTTCTTTCGCTTTTTTTACTAAATAATCAATATCTCTTTTATTAACAGATTCTAAATATTTTATTTGCTCCTCTAATTCTTTGACATCTGTTGGGTCAACATAATTGTCGTTTATATAAGTTTTTATTTCTTTTATTAATAATCTACTTTCAAAATTTAAATTCTTTTTTTCTTTTTTTATCTTTGTTGCATTATTATTTTTTTGAATGACAGCATTAAATGGCAAAAAAATAATTTCAATGATAAAAAGCAAAAAGTTAATTATAATTCTTTTCTTTTTTCTTTTCTTCATAAAGCACCTTCAAATAAAAATATAACCAATATTATATTATAATAATTTAATTACTGCAATTTATATTCGATAATTTACTTATTAATATATAAGTGTTATAATTCATATATAAAAAGGGTGTGATAGTTTGATAGTTACCATGTTACTTGCCATATTACCGACTATAGTTTTAGGTTACTTTATATATAAAAAAGATATTATAGAAAAAGAACCAATTAATCTACTTGCCAAGTTGTTTTTTATTGGAGTCCTTTTAACTATTCCAGCAGCTTTTTTAGAGAATTTTTTAATTGGTATTATAGACCTTAATATAAAGAATATAGTTTTAAAAGCTTTTGTTTTATCATTTTTTTGTATTGCATTAATAGAAGAAGGATATAAATATTTATTTTCTTACTTAATTGGTTACAAAAACAGAAATTTTAATCACATATATGATAGTATTGTTTACTGTGTTTTTTTGTCACTCGGATTTGCGACATTAGAAAATATTTTATATGTATTAGAATATGGTAAATCTACAGCTATATTAAGAGCAGTAACATCAGTTCCAGCACATGTCTTTTATGGAATTTCTATGGGATATTATATGGGTATTGCAAAATATTATGAAAAAAAATTTAATAAGTTTAAGGAGTTAAAAAACAAGATGTTAAGTTTTATTTCCCCAATAATAATTCATGGGATTTTTGATTTTCTTTTATTGACAGAAAACGAAATAATGATTACTATATTTTTTATATTTGTACTCCTTATGTACATAATTGCATATTTGCAAATAAAAAAACATTCAAAAGTTATGACAATGTTAGAATAGAAATGAGATGGTTTTATGAAAGAAATATTTGATAGTAAAAAGAAATTATTATTGTTTTCTTTAGGTTTATTTTTTTTAACTGCAATAATAATAAATATATTTTCTGATAATTTACAGACATTATTGACAAATTTATTATACCCAACATATTTTTTTATATTAACATTTGGCTATTCTTATAAAAATAATTTAAATTTGGATATCCCAATACTTTTAATGATATTATACATGCTAATTGGTTATTTTTGCCTTTTTGATAGTATGAGTGGAATTGTAATTTTAGAATCATTAATATTTGGTTTTTCAGCAAATTTTTTCCTAATAATACTTAGAAAAAAAATTAAATATGATAAAAAATATGAAAAATATTCTCAAAAAACAAAATATGTAATAAATTTTTCTATTCCACTAATATTAGTACTAATATTAGAATTTTATTTTAAAGCGTGTACTTTTGAAATGCCAAATATCAAAATAGAATTTAATGCTTTTTTAATTATGCTTGTTATAATTTATTCTATATTTTTCTTTTTACTAGCAATATTTAGAAATGGTTTTAAAACAAATCTAATATTTTCTATAATTTTTTTAATTTTATTTATTGCAAATCAAATGAGAATATTTTATACAAGTGACACATTGTTATTAAGTGATTTTTTATTTTTACAAACAACAGGAGAAATTGTAAATTTTGTTGACGTTACTTTTATCAACGCCATAAAATACATATTAACCCCAACTATTATTGTAATAATATTATTTGCATATCTATTAATAATAAGTTATAGACATAATATAAAAATAAAAAATTTTAAAATAATTATTTCAATGTTTATTTTTTCCTCATTAATTATTTTTTCTTTGTTTGTCCCAATTAAAAGTTTAGATAAGTTTATTTTAAATAAAATATATGATAATAAAAAAGTTACTGATTATACTATAGCAGTTAGTAATACAAGGTATTATTATAAATATGGTGTAATTAGTGGAATGTATGGTAAATTTTTAGAAAGCAGAAGATATGAGCCAGAAGGTTATGATGAAGAAGGATTAAAGTATATTATAAATAATGCTAAAAGAATAACTCCTACATGGGAAAAGCCAAATGTAATTGTTATTTTTTCTGAGTCTTTTTGGGATATATCATCTTTGGAAAATATAAAATTTGATAAAGATATTATTGAAAATTTTCATAAATTACAAAATGAAGGAAAAGTAATTGATATGATTTCTCCAGCATATGGTGGTGTAAGTGCCAACGTAGAATTTGAAATTTTAACAGGTGGAAGTTTAAATTATTTTAGCAAGGGTTATATTCCTTATATGCAATTGTACAATAATAGTTTGAAAGAAGGTATTCCTTCTATAATTACTGAATTTAAGAATAATGGTTACAAAAGTGTAATTTTAAATTCATCTAGTAAAAATATGTTTAATTGTGACAGAGTTTATAATTATTATAAAGTTGATGAAAAAAGACATTTATATGATGAGATAGACTTGAATGGTAAATATGTTAGTGACAAATATTTAACAGATGAAATAATAAAATATTTTAATAATAAAAATAAAAATGAAAAAACTTTTTACTTTACAATTACAATGGGTGGACATATGCCATACTATGAAGAAAGATATAAAGAATATGATTTTTCTATAGTTGAAAGTCCTTATAACAGTGATATAAATGGAACAATTAAAGCTTATGCCGAAGGAATTTATAAAGCAGATTTAGAACTCGGAAGACTTTATGATTATATAAAAAATTATGATGAAGATACAATAATTGTATTTTTTGGAGACCATTTACCTCATTTACAAACAGAAAATGGTTATGATGCATTGTTTGAAACAGGATATTTGAACAATGAATATGACTTAGAGAGTGTTTATCGTCAGTTTAACACAAAAGCATTAATTTTAAGTAATTATGATTTAGATTTTGGTGATATAAAATATTTAAGTCCAGATTTATTATTTACATATATTATGAATAACATGGATTTGGAATTGTCACCATTTTATAAATGGTTATACACTACTATAGAAGACTTGCCCTCTTCAAATTATGTGGTTAGTATTGATAATAATGGAAATTTATATTATACTTTGGGGCTAGAAGAAAAAATGAAAAACACGTATGAATTAAGAGAAAAAGTACAATATATGTTATTCAGATAAAATTAGAAATAAAGAAATTAGGTGTGTTTATGAATTATGAAAATGTATCAAAAAAGAACTTAAAAAAGATTGATTATGCTGTAATAGAAACATTGAGGAAGTACCCAAGTAGAAATCCTGAAGATTTGATGCTTTCAATAGTTTTTTTTGAAAATTTTCCACGATATATAACTTCACAAAATAAGGCTCGTGATGTTATATCATCACTAACACAAGATGAAATTATAAAAGAAATAATAAGACAAGCATTAAAAGTTGCAGTTGTAGATAAAAATATAGAAGATTTTTCTGATAAGCAAAATTGTTATCAATTTTTAAATTATATTGTCTCTACTGGAAAGAAAAAAAATATAGATATATTAGAAATAGTAAAGAGTAACCCTAAACAATTAGATAATTTGGCAAGATCATTTGCAAATATAAGATATCGTTATAGAAACCCTAGCTTTATTGAATTTTTAGATAATTATACACATAGATATATTAAGGATTATCTAGCATCTTTAGAAGAAAAAGATACTTTAAGAAAAATGAGTATTTTTAATGTAAGAATATTTTCAGAGTCAGTTAACAAGTGTAGGGAAGATATTTTAAGAGGAGTACAAATTCAAAAAGGAAATGTAGAATATTCTGTTGGTAGAGCGTTGTTTGCTAAATCGGTTATTGGAAAAAGAAGAAATACGCAAGAAGATTCAGTTTTACTACTAGAACATCCGAGAAACAAAAAATTTAAAATGTTATTAGTAGCTGATGGAGTTGGAGGAGCATTAAATGGTGAAAAAGCAAGTAGCTATACTGCTAAAGAATTAGCTTGTTGGTTTGAAAAACTCAACTACAACTATGACAAAAAACAGAATGAATTGTTAGAAAAATTAAAAGAAAAAATAATAGAAATTAATGCAAAAATAAGCAAAGAAAAAGATGGAAGAGGATCAACTTTAGTTTGTGCAATAGTGGGCGATGATAAAACATTAGTAGTATCAGTAGGAGATTCACGTGCTTATATAACTAAAGGTAATCAAATACATCAAATAACTAGAGATGATTCCTATGTACAGATGTTATACGAAAAAGGATATATTGTTACTAAAGATGATATGAGATTTCATAAAAGATCAAATTATATAGTAAATTCCTTAGGCGCAGACCCAGATAATTTCTACATAAATAGCTATTTTATTGATAATGATAGTTATGATAAATTGTTATTACTAAGTGATGGTGTTACAGATTGTTTATCTGATAATCAAATAATGGCAATTACTAAAAACACACCAAGAGATAAAATAGCAGCAGCATTAGTTGATGCAGCAAATACTATCGATTCGCATAGAGAAAGAAAAAACGATAGCGCTTATTATGACGATATTTTAGCTGGAAAAGATAATACTACAGCAGCTGTTTTTACAAGAAGAAAATAATTTGAGGCAAATAAATAAAGTGTTTTATAACACTTTTTATTTATTAAAAAACAAAATTAATAAACGAATTTAGGTTTATAAATAATTGCTAAAAAAATAAAAATAATGTAAACTTTAAATATAAAGTAGAAAGAAGGTAAAAGAATGAATAATAGAGATACAAACAAATATTCGAGTGAGGGGGGGGGCACTTTACTAAATTAGAAGGCTTTACCTTAAAAGATAAAATAGGTTTAATCATAATATTTAAAGAAAAAATGACAAAATTCATATATGAAATAAGAAATAAATTAGTATATGAAAGGTGT
>CALVZC010000020.1 GCA_944372425.1 uncultured Bacilli bacterium | reverse complement strand
GTATAATAAACAAAAAATTATAAATAGAAAGGGATCAATCAAATAGATTAATATTTCTATAAGATTGATTATACGAGTAAATAATGAAATTGATAGTAGGATTAGGAAATCCAGGAAAAGAATATGAAAATACAAGACATAATATAGGTTTTTTATTTATAGATAAATTTGCATCATCATTAGGAATAAAAATTAATAAAGAAAAATTTAATGGATTATATAATGAATTATTAATAAATGATGAAAAAATAATATTATTAAAACCTTTGTCATATATGAATCTTTCTGGTGAAGTAGTTATAAAATTTAAAAATTTTTATAAAATACATACTGAAGATATTCTTATAATAAGTGATGATTTAGACTTAGAAACTTCAAAAATAAAATTAAAAATAAAAGGGTCTAGTGGTGGACATAATGGTTTAAAAAATATAGAATATCATTTGCAAACTAGTAATTATAAACGTTTAAAAATTGGAATTTCTAACAATAAAGATATTTCTACAAAAGATTATGTACTTGGAAATTTCACAAAAGAAGAAAAAGTAAAATTAGATGAAATTACTCCTATAATTATTAACATTTTAAATGATTATATTGTAATGGATTTTGAAAAATTAATGAGTAAGTATAATAAAAAATAATGGTGATAATATGAATTTGCTCGATGATTTAATAAAAATAGATAATATTGATAAAAAAACAATAGGGTTGGTCGGATTAAACGACGAATTTTTTTCGTTGTATGTAAATAAATTATTAAAAGAACAAAAGAAAAATATTCTTATAGTAACTCCTACTTTATTTGAAGCAAATTTAATAAATAATTCTTTATCAACTTATACAAATAGAAGCTATTTATTTCCAATGGATGATTTTTTAACAAGCGAATCAATAGCAATAAGTCCAGATTTAAAAGTAACACGTTTAGAAACAATAAATAGAACTTTTGATATAGAAAATAAAATAATAGTAACACATTTAAATGGTTATTTAAGATATTTACCGACAAAAGAAAAATATAAAAATTCAATATTAAAATTGATAAAAAATAAAGAATATAAAAGAGAAAAATTAATTGATGACTTAATATCTATAGGCTATAAAACAGAAACCATTGTAACAAAAACAGGAGAAATTGGAATTAGAGGATTTGTAATAGATATATTTCCTATAGAATCTGAACATCCAGTAAGAATAGAATATTTTGGTGATGAAATTGATTCCATAAGAATATTCGATGAAGGTACTCAAAAAACTATTGAAGAAATAGAAGAAGTAAAAATATTGCCATATACAGAATTTTTAATAGATGAATATGATGAAGAATATAAAGAAAAACAAAAGTATTTGAAAAAAATTACTAATGGAAAAATAAATTCAATTTATGATTATTTAGAAAATCCAATAACAATATTTAAAAATTATAACCAGTTAAAAACATCATTTAATACTCAATTAGAGCAAATCTTTGAATATAAAATTGATAAAGATACTAATTTTGATAGTGATTATATGTATAATCTCAATGAAATAAAACAAGATAAAGTAATATATTATAATACAGTCGAAAATATTTTTGATAATGTATCTTCTGAAAATATTACTGATTATCAAATAAAAGAAATGGGAAGTTTTTCAGAAAATATAGAAGCAATTAATAAATTTATAAATGAACAAATCTATTTAAATAAAACTATAATAATTGCTATAAAAGATTATCAAATAAAAAGTTTTACAAAATTTATTGAACACAGCTATATTATGACTAATTATAAAAATATTTTAAAAAATCAGGTTAATATAATAGATATGCCAATAAATAAAGGATTTATATATAAAGATTTTATTGTATTAACCGAATCCGAATTATTTATAAAACATATTAACAAAGCTAAATATAAAACAAACTTTAAATATTCTTCAAAAATAAAAAATATAAATAATTTAGAAATTGGAGATTATGTAGTACATACACTTCATGGAATAGGTATATATAATGGTATAAAGACTTTAAAACAAGGTGAAGTATTAAAAGATTATCTAGAAATACTATATTTTGGTAAAGATAAATTATATATACCAGTAGAAAAAATAGATTTAATCAGTAAATATACTGGAAAAGAAGGAATGGTTCCCAAAATAAATAAATTAGGTGGCACAGAATGGGAAAAAACAAAATTACGTGTTAAAAACAAAGTAAAAGACATTGCAGCTAAATTATTAAAAATATACGCATTACGTGAAATGAAAAAAGGTTTTCAATTTAGCAAAGACAATGAATTACAGTTAATGTTTGAATCAGAATTTCCATATGAACCAACAAAGGATCAGCTTTATGTAACAAAACAAATAAAAGAAGATATGGAATCCTCAATACCAATGGATAGATTATTGTGTGGTGATGTTGGATATGGTAAAACTGAAGTAGCATTTAGGGCAATGTTTAAAGCTGTTAATGATGGAAAGCAGGTTTTGTATCTATGTCCAACAACAATACTTTCAAATCAGCAATACGAAAATGCAATTCAACGTTTCAAAAATTTTCCTGTGAACATTGCATTATTAAATCGTTTTACTTCATCAAAAAAAACAAAAGAAATAATTGAAAATCTAAAAAATGGAAAAGTAGATATATTATTTGGTACTCATAGAATATTGAGTAATGACGTAAAACCTAATAATTTAGGATTATTAATTATCGATGAAGAACAAAGATTTGGTGTAATTCATAAAGAAAAAATCAAAGAATATAAGGAAAATGTAGATGTATTGACACTAACAGCAACACCTATCCCTAGAACATTACAAATGTCAATGACGGGATTAAGAAGCTTATCTTTAATAGAAACACCTCCAGTAGATAGATATCCAGTACAAACTTACGTATTAGAAGAAAATATACATATTATTAAAGATGCCGTGTATAAAGAATTATCTAGAGGGGGACAAGTTTTTATATTATATAATAGAGTAGAAAAACTAGAAGCAAAAAAGCAAGAATTACAAAGGTTATTGCCAGAAGCAAAGATAATAGAAGCTCATGGACAAATGAATAAAAACGAAATAGAAAATCGTATGATAGACTTTATTAATAATAAATATGATGTTTTGCTTTGCACAACAATTATAGAAACAGGTATCGATATTCCAAATGTAAATACTCTTATAATATATAATGCAGATTGCTTTGGTTTAAGTCAACTATATCAAATAAGAGGAAGAGTAGGAAGAAGTAACAAAATAGCATATGCATACTTAATGTATCAGCAAAATAAAATGTTGAACGAAACAGCGATAAAAAGATTAAATGTTATTAAAGAATTTACAGAACTTGGAAGTGGTTTTAAAATTGCTACAAGAGATTTATCTATAAGAGGAGCAGGAGACATTTTAGGAAGTGAACAAGCTGGATTTATTGATAATATAGGAATAGAACTATATTTAAAAATATTAAATGAAGAAGTTGCAAAACTAAAGGGAGAAAAAATTGAAGAAGAAGAAACAATAGATGAAAAACCATTAATAAATGTAGATACTCACATTTCTGATGAATACGTAAAAGATACTGACTTAAAAATAGAAATTCATAAAAAAATTAATGAAATAGACTCTTATAATAAATTAATAACAGTAAAAGACGAACTTGAAGACCGATTTGGAAAAGTAGATGAAAAAATATTAATATATATGTATGAAGAATGGTTTGAAAAAATAGCTAAAAAATTAGAAATTGAAAAAGTAAATCAAACAAAAAATTATATAGAATTAATTTTTTCACAAGAAATATCTAATAAAATAGATGGTGAAAAATTATTTATTGATGCATTTAACATATCAAGAATGTTTAGGTTTCAAATGAAAAGTGGTCATTTAATTATAATATTAGATACAATTAAATTAGAAAAAAATAGTATTTATTTATTAATAGAATTATTAAATAAGATAACTCTTAAAAAATAGCAATTTCTTGACTAGTAGAATTAGATTTGTTAATATTTTAGTAGAATAGAAAAAGGTGTTATTAATGGAAATGAATATAAACAAAATGTTTCAAGATAAAAATAAAGAAATATTAAAAAATAGTTTAATTCTTGAAATGGAAAGAAATTTAGAAGCATTAAAAAATACAACAGACAATTGTGTGGCATTAGAAATAAATAAATTAGCTATGTTTTTTAAAAAATATTTTTTAGAAATAGATATTAAATACAAAAAAGAAGAATTATTAGGCATTCTTTTCCGTGAAAAAAATAAAATAAATAACATAGTTAATTCTAAAATAGAAGAAAAGAAAATTAAAATAAAAGAAAACTTTTTAGAAAAAGAGATTTCTGATGATATTGTTAAAGAAGAATATTTAAATGAATATAATGAATTCTTAGCAAAAGAAACAGAACAGTTGAATGAAGAATTAGATTTACTTTTAAAAAAAGAAATTTGTACAGAATTTTCACAAGAAATTATACGAAAATACAAATTAGAATCTAAAGAACAAGAAGAAAGAATTTATAGTCGTATAAACATTTTATTTACCAATAATATAATTAAAAAGATTCAAGAACAAATCAAGTTTCGAGATGAATCATTAAAAAATATGGCAATTGAATCTTATAATAAATATATTTCACTTAATAAACAAACAATAGAGCAGTAAAACTCACTACAAAATTTAGTGAGTTTTTTATTTGGTAAAAATTACCAAAGGAAAAGTGCTAATAAAGATATTATAATTTACTTATAAGTAAATTATAAGTATAAAAATAGACTTAAAGTAAAAACTAATTATATAAGTGAAATGGAGGACAAAAATGGAAACAACTGGAGTAGTAAGAAGAATAGATGAACTAGGAAGAATAGTAATACCAAAAGAAATTAGAAGAACTCTAGGAATTAAAGATGGGGCCTCATTAGAAATATATATTGATAAAGACGTTGTAGCATTAAAAAAATATTCTACTATGAACAATTTAGTAGAAATTTCAAATGTATATTCCGAAACAATATATACGACTATGAAAATGGAAATGTTTATAACAGATAGAGACAATATAATTTCTTGTCCAAATTTAAGAAAAAAAGAATACTTAAATAAATCTATTAGCAAATATTTAGAAGAATGTATTATCAAAAGAACAAAAATAAAAGAAAATGATAGAAAAAAACTATATATAACAGAAGATAGCTTTATAGAATGTAATTATATTATTTCACCAATAATAGCAAATGGGGATGTAATTGGCTTAGTAATATTAATAAATAATGAAAAATTAAATGAAAATGATAAAAATATTGTCGATATTGCGTCACAATTTTTAGGAAAAAATGTTGAAGAGTAAAAAAAATAATGTTATAATTAATGCGTATTTTTAAATGTGTTGAAGGAAAAGAGAGAGAAAAAAGCTTATAAAAAGAGAGTCTTGTTGGTGAAAAAAGACATAAGTTTTACTTGAAAATGGTTTCCAGAACAGACTTAAAGTCCGCAATAGCGTTATAATTTAAGTGCATAAATTAAATTAATTTATGAATTAAGGTGGTAACACGGATAATTCGTCCTTAAGGAAGATTTATCTGTGTTTTATTTTTAGGAGGTCTTTTAAATGGCAAGATATTTTGAAAAAATTAGTTTTGAACAATTCAAAAAAGATTGTAGTGATGATATAGAATTATATAATAGTTATTCATTACCTAAAAGAAGCACAAAATATAGTGCTGGCTATGATTTTTTTTCTTTATATGATTTTGTCTTAAAACCAAATGAAATAAAAAAGATTCCAACAGGTGTAAAAATATGTATGAATAAAGATGAAATGTTAATGTTAGTTGTTAGAAGCAGCATGGGGTTTAAATACAACGTACGGATGTGCAACCAAATAGGAATATTTGAAAGTGATTATTATAATAATTCTAACAATGAAGGTCATGCTTGGTTAAAATTGCAAAATGAAGGTGATAAAGATTATATAGTAAAAAAAGGTGATGCGATTTGCCAAGGAATATTTACTAAGTTTTTAACAGTAGATAATGAAGAAAAAATAATAAATGAAAGAAAAGGTGGACTTGGATCTACTAATAAGGAGGAAAAATAATGGAAAAATATTATATAACAACGGCAATCGCTTATACATCTGCAAAACCACATATTGGAAATACTTATGAAATTGTTTTAGCAGATGCAATTGCAAGATATAAAAGGCAAAAAGGATTTGATGTATATTTTCAAACTGGAACTGATGAACATGGAGAAAAAATTCAATTAAAAGCTGAAGAAAAAGGAATTACTCCAAAAGAATTTGTTGATCAAATAGCAAAAGAAATTAAAGATATATGGGATATAATGGATACAACATATGATAGATTTGTTAGAACAACAGATGAAAAACATGAAAAAGAAGTACAGAAAATATTTAAAAAACTTTATGAACAAGGAGATATTTATAAAGGAAAATATGAAGGATTATATTGTACACCATGTGAATCATTTTTTACTGAAAGTCAACTTATAGATGGTAAATGTCCAGATTGTGGTAGAGAAGTACATAAAGCTAGTGAAGAGGCTTATTTCTTTAAATTATCTAAATATCAGGATAGATTAATAAAATATATTGAAGAACATCCAGAGTTTATTCAACCAGAGTCAAGAAAAAACGAAATGATAAATAATTTTTTAAAACCAGGATTACAAGATTTGTGTGTATCTAGAACATCATTTACTTGGGGAGTACCTGTTGACTTTGATCCTAAACATGTAGTATATGTTTGGATTGACGCATTAACTAATTATATTACCAATATTGGATATGACGTAGATAATCCAACAGAAGAATTTAAAAAATATTGGCCTGCTGATTTGCATTTAATTGGAAAAGATATTATAAGATTTCATACTATTTATTGGCCAATAATATTAATGGCACTAGATTTACCACTTCCTAAACAAGTATTTGGTCATCCATGGTTACTTTTTGGACAAGATAAAATGAGTAAATCAAAAGGAAATATTATTTATGCGGATGATTTAGTAAAATTTTTTGGAACAGATGCAATAAGATATTATGTTTTACATGAAATACCATTTGCAAATGATGGATCAATTACATATGATTTGATTATGGAAAGAGTAAATAGTGATTTAGCAAATATTTTAGGAAATTTAGTAAATAGAACTATTTCAATGGCCAATAAATATTTCAATGGTAAAGTCGAAAATAAAAAAGAAAACACAGAATATGATAGTGATTTAATAAATACAATTAATAACTTAGAAATGAAAGTAGAAAATAAAATGAACAAATTAGAAATAGGTGCAGCACTAGATGAAATATTTAATTTATTAAGAAGAAGTAATAAATACATTGATGAAACTACCCCTTGGATTTTAGCAAAAGATGAAAGTAAAAAGAATAAACTTGAAACAGTTCTTTATAATTTGTTAGAAGCTATAAGAGTGTCTGCTGTTGAATTACAATCTTTTTTACCTAGTACTAGTAAAAAAATATTTGAACAATTAAACAATAATAACAAAGAAGAAAAATATTTAGATAATATGATTTATGAAACTTCAAATCCAACTCCTTTATTTCAAAGAATTGATAAAGAAGCAAAATTAAAAGAAATTGAAGAAACATTAAAAAAATAAAATTTTAAAATTAAGGTGAAATATATGTATATTGATACTCATTGTCATATATTGAAAGAAGAATATAGCAATATAGATGAATTAATAACAGAGTGTAAATTAAAGAATGTTAACAAAATCATAATAAGTGGTTGTGAATTAAATAACATTGAAGAATCAATAGAAATCTCTAATAAATATGAAAATATTTACTTATCATTAGGATATCATCCAAGTGAGGCAAGTAAAATAACTAATATTGATATCGAAAATTTAAAAAATAAAATAATACAAAATAAAAAAGTAGTAGCAATAGGAGAAATAGGCTTAGACTATTATTGGTCAAAAGATAACAAAGAAGAACAAAAAAAATTATTTAACTGTATGTTAAATTTGGCAGAAGAATTAAATTTACCTGTAGTTATTCATTCACGAGATGCTTTTCAAGACACATATGATATATTGAAAAAAAGAAATTTGAAAGGTGTAATCCACTGTTTTAGTGGAAATTTAGAAAATGCTAAAATGTATATTTCTATAGGTTACAAATTAGGAATAGGTGGCGTTTTAACCTTCAAAAATTCTAAATTAAAAGATGTGATTAAATTCATTGACTTAAACCATATTATTACAGAAACTGATAGCCCATATTTAGCACCAGAGCCGTATCGTGGAAAACAAAATAGTCCTATTAATATTCCAATAATAGTGCAAGAAATAGCAAAACAAAAAAATGTTGATATTAAAGAAGTAGAAACAAAAATAGAAAATAATGTTAAAGAATTGTTTCAAATATAAAAGCTAAAATTGACTAAAAAAACAATATATGTTATATTTTAACTATAGAGGTGAATTCCGTGAAAAGATTAATTTCTATATTAAAAAGAGAAACATTTGTCTTGCTATATGTAATATTAATATTTTTAATATTAATTCAAGTAGGAAGTGTAAAAAAAATAACGACTTATAATATATCTGGCGTTAGTTCTTTAAGGTCTTCACATTTAATAACAGAATATATACCAGAAGAAATATTATCAAATATAGAAACTTATAAATACAGGATTACATCTTATTATCCAAATGACGAATGTAATAGTGGACACTGTACAGGATCAGGTCTTTGTGTCGAAGATTTTACTATTGATGAACATGGATGGTACACATATAATGGAAAATTAGTCTTAGCAGCGGCAACGACATATTTACAAAATAAATTTGGTGTTAAAGAAAATAAGTTATATTTTAAGTATTATGATGAAGTACTTTTAACTATTGATGGTGTGGAATATGAAGGAATTATTTTAGATACTTGTGGTGCATGTTATAAAAATGAAATTATTGATTTATATGTAACAAATAAAAGTAGTGTTTTAGATAGAGGATATCAAGGTAAAAACATGATATCATTAGAAGTTACAAAAAAGAAATAAATCTGATTATTATCAGGTTTCTTTTTTATTGGAGGATATATGATAGAACATAATTTTAAAAAAAAATTTGGGCAAAACTTTTTAACAGATAAAAATATAATTAATAAAATAATAAGCGTATCTAATATAAAAAATAATTCATTAATAATAGAAATAGGCCCTGGTAGTGGTTCTTTAACAAGAGAACTTATTAAATATGGACAAGTATTAGCATATGAAATAGATACAGAATTAAGAAAAACTCTCGATAATGAATTTTCTAATATAAGTAATATAGAAATTATTTACGATGACTTTTTAAATAGAAATATAAAAAAAGATTTAGAAAAATATAAATATAATAATTTATATGTTATAGCAAATTTGCCTTATTACATAACAACTCCAATAATTATAAAATTAATAGAAGAAAAAATTAATTTAGAAAAAATGGTAATTATGGTACAAAAAGAAGTAGGTGAAAGATTTTCAGCTAAAGTAGGTACTAAAGATTACTCTTCAATAACTATATTTTTAAATTATTATTATAATATAAAACAAGAATTTATTGTTTCTAAAAACTCTTTTATTCCAAAACCAAAAGTAGATAGTGTAATATTATCTTTAACTAAGAAACAAGAAAAATATAAAGTAAAAAATGAAGAAATATTTTTTAAACTTGTAAAAGATAGCTTTAAATATAAAAGAAAAACTTTAAAAAATAATTTAAAAAATTATAATTTTAGTAAAATTGAAGAAGTATTACTAAAAAATAACAAAAAAACAGATGTTAGAGCAGAAGCTCTTTCTATTGAAGATTTTATAGAAATAAGTAATAATCTATAACTTAAATAGCATATAATCAAGAGGAGATGATTATATGCTTTTTAATGTTGGTGATTTAGTAACTAGACAATCTCACGGTAATGATATAGTCTTTAGAATAATGTCTATTGAAAATAACATTGCATACTTAAAAGGATTAGATGTTAGACTTATTGCAGATAGTTACTTAGATGATTTAAAAAAAGTTGATGATCCTGGAAGAAATGAAGATGAAGAAATGTCAAAAAATCTTAATAATGAAATAAATTTAGACAGAAATGAATATTTTTACTTACCAGGTAAAGTATTGCATATTGATGCAGATAATGAATATTTAAAAAGATGTATGTCGCTATATAAAAAATTAAAAATAATGGCATATGGTGTAACATTGCAGGAAAAAGATATTAGTTCAAACATTTATGAATATTTAAATGAAATTAATCCAGATATAGTAGTAATAACAGGACATGACGCGTATTTTAAAAAAAGAAAAAATAGTTTAAAAGAAGATGAGTATAAAAATAGTAATAATTTTATAAATGCTGTGTTAGAAGCAAGAAAATATGAAAAAAGTCAGGAAAAATTAATTATAATTGCTGGCGCTTGTCAATCAAACTATGAAGAATTAATAAAAGCTGGGGCTAATTTTGCAAGTAGTCCTAAAAGAATAAATATTCATGCCTTAGATCCTGCAATAGTAGCATCACTAATTGCATTATCAAATAAAAGTGAATCAATAGACTTACTAAAAATAATTAATAGCACAAAATATAAAGAAGAAGGTATTGGTGGAATTATTACAAATGGAACAATGTATGTGGGGTATCCAAGATGAATATTGCAAAAATAAGAGAAAATCTTGAAAAAAATAAAGGAAAAACAATACATTTTAGATATAATGGCGCAAGAAATCAAATAGAAGAATTTGATGGAATGATTGAAGATACATATAACGCTATTTTTACAATAAGATTAGAAGAACCAAAAAATAAAATAAAATCATTTACTTATAGTGATATTTTAACAGAAATTTTAGAACTGTTTATACAATAATAGTTGCATTTTTTATAAAAATATTATACTATAACTATATAAAGTTATATACTTTAAGAGGGAGGATATATTAAAGTGGAAATTACATCAGTAAAAGTAAAAAAAGAAGAACGCGAAGGATCACGCATGAAAGGAAGAGCATCTGTTTTAATAGATGATGGTCTAGCAATTCACAATATTAGAATAATCGAAGGTAAAAATGGTTTATTTATTGCTATGCCAAGTACTTCAAGAGAAGTAGAAAATGAAAATGGAGAAACAGTAACTGTTCATCGCGATACAGTTCATCCAATTAATCCAGAAGTTCGTGCTATGTTTGAAGAAGCAATATTAAATGAATATAATAAAACAGAATAAAATTGCTAAAATATTTGGACTTGTCAATAAAAGTTCTAATTAACCCCTAATTGAGTTTTATACTTGATTGGGGGTTTATAATTTAATGTATAAGTAATTATTCTTATTTAAAAGGTTTCATAATTTTTCAAAAAAATAAGAAAAAATCAATCTTTCATCAAAATTATATAAATATGAGGATTGAAAAAAAATAGATTCATACAAAATTAAGGAGATTAACATTAAAACCAAAAATAATATCTTTTTTCTAATTTTACTAGAAAGTCTAAAATTTTTAATAATAGTAAAAGTAACAATTCTATGCTTGTATTTAAAAATCTATTTTACTAATTTTTAAATATTTGTTTAATAAAACAACATTAAAGAGTTTAACAAATAAAATTTTTAAAAATTGTAATAATAATTTAAAAACTTCGAATTTATTTAGTAATTAATTAAAAATATAATTAGCATTTAATTTTATAACATTAAAATTTTAATGAATTTATTGCTAAAAAAATAAAAATAATGTAAACTAAAATTATAAAGTAGAAAGAAGGTAAAAGAATGGATCTAAAAACACAAACAAATATTCGAGTGGGGGGGGGGCACTTTACTAAATTAGAAGCCTTTACCTTAAAAGATAAAATAGATTTAATCATAATATTAAAAGAAATAATGACAAAATTCATATATGAAATAAGAAATAATTTAGTATATGAAAGGTGTGAAGTAATATTATGATGAAACCAAAAATAATGTTTTTAATAACAATAACAATTTTAGGATTATCAATAGGATATGGAGCTTTTAATGCTGAATTATCGATAAGTGGAGAAGCAACAGTTAATGGTCAGAGATATAAAGAAGAAATATTAAATGGAACAGAACCGAAGTTAGAAGAACCATTAATAGCAGTAACAATAGAAGATGATGGAACAGTAAAGAAAGCAGATTTAACAAGTAAGTGGTATAGTTATGAAGAAAAAAGATGGGCCAATGCAGTAATATTAAAAAATGAAAATAAAGAATATGTTAGTGGAGAAATAATACCAGAAGAAGAGATAGAGAGTTATTTTGTATGGATACCGAAGTATAGTTATAAGTTATGGGATTTAGGGAATTATACAGGTAGTACAACAATAGATGAAAGTAAAGTCCATTCAATAGAAATAAGATTTGGAACTAGTAATACAAGTGATAGTGTTTCTGGAGAATGTACAACATCAGGGATATCAGGAGAGAGTGGAAACTGTGAAGTAGGAGATTATATGACCCATCCAGCTTTCTTAGCTTTTAATACAACTGGGATGTGGGTAGGAAAGTTTGAAACAGGATATAGTGGAGCAACAAGTTCAAGTGAAGCATCAAAAAATACAACAGAAGTAGATAAAGTAATAGTAAAACCAAATGTTTACAGTTGGAGATATATTAAATTAAAGTAGCCAATGCCTTTACAGTAAGTTATAATTATAAAAGAGAATTAGAATCACATATGATGAAGAATACAGAATGGGGAGCAGTAGCCTATTTATCACATTCTATATATGGAATAAATGATGAAGTAAGAATAAATAATAATTTATATTATTTAACAGGCTATGCCGCAAAAGATGGAAGTGGAAGTACAACAAAGGTAGCAATGTGGAATACTCCTAGAGGATATTTAGCAAGTACAACCGGAAATATAACAGGGATATATGATATGTCAGGAGGAACTACTGAATACGTAATGGGAGTAATGAAAGATGAAAATGGTAATTTAATGTCAGGTAATGATTCTACTTGGAATTCAGGATTTAATGGAAGATTGTACGATGGAAGTAGTTATACAAGTGGGATAGATTTTCCAGAAAGCAAATATTATGATGCTTATAATTACCATACAAGTTATACTAATTATTCTAGAAGAATCTTAGGAGATGGAACAGGAGAGATGGGACCATTTCAAAGTAGTAAATCATCATGGTATAATGATTCTGCATATTTCCTTTACTCTAGCTTCCCTTGGTTCGGCCGTGGGGGCGAATATAACGTCGGTTCTAGGGCTGGTGCGTTCTATTTCGTCACCTGCGACGGGCATGCTTACGACAACTTTTCCTTCCGTTTGGTTTTGGGTGTATAGTTTTTCCACATGTGGAAAAACTTAACCCTGATCTTAGTGGTTTAATAAACAATCGAAGTGTATAGATAGACAGATTTAATAGTAAAAGAGTATTTTAATTATGCCGCTTGCGTGCGTTTGCAATCGGCATTTTTAAAATTTTTTAATGTAAATTAAAAAATTTTAAAACGTTAAATTTATTATAATTTGTATAGATTTAGAAATTTACTTTCATTATATACATATGATGTTATGAAAGGAGATTATATGTTCTCAAGGTTTAGTGAAGAAGTAAGAAAGGTTTTACTTGGTGCTAAAAAAGAAATGCAATCTTTAAAACATTCATATGTTGGTACAGAGCATTTAGTTCTTTCTATTTTAAAAAAAAATAATATTATTAGTGATAGATTTAAGAGTTATGGTATAAGTTATGATACTTTTAAAAAAGAAGTTATAAATGTTATGGGTATTGGAAATAAAGAAAATGAATGGTTTATTTATACTCCTTTGTTGAAGAAAGTAATTGAAAATTCTATTATTCTTAGTAAAGAAAAAAATAGTAAGGAAGTTACTTTGGATATTTTGTTTTTATCTCTTATTGAAGAAGGAGAAGGAGTTGCTTATAGATTATTTATTAAATTAGGAATTGATGTTGATTCTTTTTTTGAAGATTTAAATCAAAATAGAAGATTTAAAAAGCAAAAGAATAAATTAATTATTGATGAGTTTGGTATTAATTTGAATAAAAAGGTAATTGATGATGAAATTGATCCTGTAATTGGTCGTGATGATGAAGTTAATCGTGTTATTGAAATACTTTGCCGTAGAACTAAAAATAATCCTTTATTAATTGGTGATGCAGGAGTTGGTAAAACGGCAATTGTCGAAGAATTAGCAAGAAGAATTGTAAATGGTAATGTTCCTATAAAATTACAAAACAAAAGAATTATTTCTGTTTCTATGGCAAGTTTAGTATCTGGTACAAAGTATCGTGGTGAATTTGAAGAGAGAATTATAAAAATGTTAAAAGAAGTAGAAGAAGTTAATGATGTTATTATTTTTATAGATGAGATTCATACTTTAGTTGGTGCTGGTGGTGCAGAAGGTGCTATTGATGCTTCAAATATTTTAAAACCTGCTTTAGCTCGTGGTAAAGTTAATATTATTGGGGCAACTACAACTATGGAATATAAAAAGTTTATTGAGGATGATAAAGCATTATCTCGTAGATTTCAAACTGTTGTTATTGAAGAACCAGATGATGAAAAAGTTTATAATATTTTAAAAAAAATAAAGTCTATATACGAAGATTTTCATAATGTAATAATTGAAGATGATATTTTAAGATTAATAATTTCATTATCAAATAAATATTTATATAATCGAAAACAACCAGATAAATCTATCGATATATTAGATGAAGTTTGTTCTAAAGTATCTGTTATTGAAGACAATATTTCAAAGAAAAATAATAGTTTTAAGAATTTATTAAAAAATATTAAAAGTTTAAAAAATGATGCTATTATTAATAGCAACTTTGATCAAGCTTTATCTTTAAGAGAAGAAGAATTAAAGTTAGAAAGTAAAATTAATAAGTTAGATATTAAAATGATGAAAAATTCTAAAAAAAGAAAAGTTAGTTCTGAAATGGTAGCTGAAGTAATTAAGGCTAAAAGTAATATTCCAGTATATGAATTGCTTCCATCAGATTCAGTAGTTAAAGATTTAAAGAAATTTTTAGAGTCTAAAGTTATTGGACAGAATGTTGCAATAAATGTTTTATGTAATTATATGAAAAAAGTAATGTTAGGATTTAAATATAATAAAAAGCCTCTTTCATTTCTTTTTGTAGGACCAACTGGTGTTGGTAAAACTTTTTTAGTTAAAGAGTTTAATAATTTTTTGTTTGGAGAAGATAACCTTATTCGTTTAGATATGAGTGAATTTGGTGAAGAATATTCAATTAGTAAAATTATTGGTTCCCCTCCAGGTTATGTTGGCTATCAAGATAAATCTACTATTTTAGAAGATATTAAAGATAGACCACATTCTATTTTACTTTTAGATGAAATAGAAAAAGCTCATCCGAAGGTTTTAAATTTATTTTTACAAATATTAGATGAAGGAAAGATAAAGGATTCATCTGGTAATATATTTAGATTTGATAATAATATTATTATTATGACTTCTAATGCAGGTTGTAATATTAGTAATATTGGGTTTGATAATAATAATTTTTTAGGTAAAGATAAAAATATTCAAAAAAATTTTTCTTTAGAGTTTATTAATAGAATTGAAAAGATAATTTATTTTAATAAATTGGGTTATGACGATATTAAAAAAATAGTAATTAATGTTTTTGATAATGTTAATAAGAAAGTAAATATTAATTATAAATATAATGATGATATTATCGAAAGTATTATAAAAGATTGTGAATATGATATTTATGGTGCTAGAAAGATTGAAAGAATAATTTTTGATAGGATAGATTCTTATATTGTTAGTAGATTTGATAGTAAAGTAGGTATAAAATAATATAGACTTTATATTAAGACTTTAATTAAAGTCTTTTTTTGTGATATAATCTTTATAAGATGGAGGTTTATATGGAACTTTATGAATTAAGAAAAAATGTAGAAGATAGTTATATACGTTTAAAAGATTTATGGAGGTTACTTTGATGTAGATAATAAGAAATCTATTATCAAAAATTTAGAATTAGAAATGTCACTTCCTAATTTTTGGGATGATTCTAAAAAAAGTTCTGAAATTATAGAGCAATTAAATTCTTTGAAATCTGTTGTTAAGAATATTGAAGATTTGTTGTATAAAGTTAATGATATTAAAGATAGTCTTAATTCTTTGGATGATAATGATAATGAATTTTTAAAATTATTAGAAGATGAATATTTAGAAGTATCTTTATCTTTGGAAAAGCTAGAACTTTTATTTCTTTTAGATGGAGAATTTGATAAAAACAATTGTGTTTTAGAAGTACATTCTGGGGCAGGTGGTACTGAAGCATGTGATTGGACTATGATGCTTTATAGGATGTACACTAGATGGTGTGATAAAAATGGTTATAAATATACTATTTTAGATTATCAAGAAGGTGAAGAAGTAGGAATTAAAAGTGTTTCTATTTTAGTTAAAGGATTATATGCATATGGTTATTTAAAATGTGAAAAAGGTATTCATAGATTAGTTAGACTTTCCCCATTTGATGCTAATCATAAACGTCATACTTCTTTTGCATCTGTTCTTGTTACTCCCGAATTTAATGATGATGTTAATATTGAAGTTAATGATAAAGATTTAAAAATTGATGTTTATAGATCTAGTGGTTGTGGTGGTCAAGGAGTAAATACAACTGATTCGGCTGTTAGAATAACACATTTGCCTACTAAAATAGTTGTTACTTGTCAAAATGAACGAAGTCAAATTCAAAATAAAGAACAAGCTTTGAAAATGTTAAAAAATAAACTTAAGTTATTGGAAATAGAAAGAAAAAACAATGAATTAAAAGAGATAAAAGGTGAACAAAAAAATATTGAATTTGGATCGCAAATAAGAAGTTATGTTATGCATCCATATTCAATGGTTAAAGATCATAGAACTTCATATGAAACAAGTGATGTTTCAAAAGTTCTTGATGGTGATATTAATGAATTTATTGAAAGTAAGCTTAAGGAGACTAACTATTAAAAGTCAATATAAATTTTGAAAAATTTAATAGTTTGTTAGAAATTGGAAATTATCCCACG
>CALVZC010000019.1 GCA_944372425.1 uncultured Bacilli bacterium | reverse complement strand
TATAATAAACAAAAAATTATAAATAGAAAGGGATCAATCAAATAGATTAATATTTCTATAAGATTGATTATACGAGAATAAAATGGATAGTAAAAAGAAAAGAGAACTTATTTTGGATAATTATCAAAATCCATCAAATAGGGGAATTCCAGAAGATAGTAGCTACAAAAGAGAAAATTCAAAAAATGAGTCATGTGTTGATAATATTGATATTGCAGTAAAAATTGACAACAATATTTTAAAAGATATTAAATTTGATGGAGAAGCATGTGCAATTTGCACATCAACTGCATCAGTTATGTCAAAAGAATTAAAAGGAAAGAATGTTGAAGAAGCAGAGATTTTAATAGATAACTTTGAAAGAATGATAAATGAGATGCCATATGATGAGGACACGTTAGGAGAATTAAACATTTATAATGAAATATATAAACAACCTAGTAGAAAAAAATGTGCATTACTGCCAATTAATGCTGTAAAAAGAATTTTAGAAAATATAGAATAATGTAAAAACTTAAGTTTTAATATGTTTATTAATTTTTATTAATCAAAAAAGAATTTTCTTTTATAGAAATTCTTTTTTTCTTTTTTTTTACTAGTTGAATTTGTTAATTAATCCATTTGAATGAATAAAAAAATAATGTTAGAGTACTATAACGAAAGGAGGGAAGAATATTTTAAATCAAATTGTTTTAGTTGGAAGATTAGTTAAAGATCCAGAATTACTGGAGGTGGGAAACAATAAAAAAGTTTCGAATATTACTTTAGCAATACCAAGAAGTTTTAAAAATATGAATGGTGAATACGAAACAGATTTTATTAATTGTGTTTTATGGGATTCTATAGCTAAATCTACTGTTGAATATTGCAGAAAAGGAAATATTGTTGGTGTTAAAGGTAGAATACAAAGTAAAATAGTAGAAAAAGAAGATGAGGGTAAGAAATACTACGTTGAAGTAGTAGCTGAGAAGATAACTTTTTTATCATCAGACAATAAATAAAAATTCCTATTTAGTTAACTTCAAACAAAACAACTTCTCTATTAAATATAATGTAATTACCTGAAAGTGGTGATGTAATGCTTTTGTTTGGAAGAAGACTAAAAGAATTAAGAAAAAGTAATAAAATGACTCAAAAAGAGTTAGGAGATGCAATAAATGTAACAAAAGTAAGTATTTGTTGTTATGAAAAGGGTACTAGAGTACCATCACTTGAAACTTTAATAGATATATCAAATTTATTTAAAGTTGACTTAAATTACCTTATTGGAAACGATACTTATGTAGTAAGTGAAAATAATCAATCCTATGGAATAAAAATGTCTAATGAAGAGATAGCTTTAATAAAAGAATTAAGAAAACATATTGATATTTATTTAAAATTAATAGATGATCCTCAAAGGATGTTAGAACTAATTGATAAGAAAATACGATAATTATAAATGTCCATTTTATATATGGACTTTTATTTTGTAAAAAAATAAATAAGAAAAATATATAATTAATAAAAAAGTATGATATAATTAATAATACTAGGAGGAATGTTAAATGGATGAGAAGCTTGTTAATTTTGAAGCCAATTTTAGTGTATTAGATCGTTATGGTGAAAATGTAACAGAAAATGAGTTCGTAACAAATCCTGCAATTGGTCGTGATGAACAAATTAAAGAGTTGATTCTTATTCTATTAACTCCTGAAAAATCGGCAATTTTAATAGGAAAGCCTGGAATAGGAAAAACTGCTATTGTTGAAGGGTTAGCCTATAGAATACAAAAAAATGATGTTCCAGATGCATTAAAAGGTTATACGATTATAAATATTAAAACAGCTTCACTTTTAGGAACTATGCCAAGTGGGGAAAGTAAAGTCCAAAAAATGATTGATGAATTAAAAAAACGTGATAAAGTTATTTTATTTATTGATGAAATACATATGTTAATCGGATCGACAGATTCTTCATCACTTGATTTCGCTAATATATTTAAAGAAGGTCTTGGCCGTGGTAGTATAAAAGTAATTGGTGCAACTACTACTGAAGAATATGAAAGATATATTTTACGTGACAAAGCATTTACAAGAAGATTTCAAAAAGTAGAAGTACCAGAACCAACACGCGAAGAAACGATAAAAATAATGATGGGAACTTTGCCAAAATTTGAAAAGCAAACTGGTAGAAAAATGAAATATACTCCGTTTATTCAAGAGAGAATAATGAGTTTTATTGTGGATATTACTAGTGAATATAAAAGAGTTTTTGCTTTAGGTTCAAGATATCCTGATGTTTGTTTAACCCTTTTAAAGCAAGCTTTTTCTTATACAGTATATGATAATCGTGAGTTTATGGATATATTTGATGTTAGAAAAGCTATAGAAAATAGCAAAAATATTTATCCTGATGTTATCAAAAAAGAACTTCCAAGATTTGATAAAGAATTTAATGACATTATATTGGAAGAAAAAGGTGAAAAACCAGTAGAAGAGTGGCGAAGAGATTCAGCTCCAACAAGATATGAGCAAGAAAATAAAGATGATGAATTGAAGAAATTGAATAGTATGCCTTCTATAATAGATAAAAAAACATTAGAAGAAAATAGACCAGTTAAAACAATATTAAGTGAGAAAACTTTGAATAAATTTGCAAAAATAGGACCAACGGCAGTATCAAGAGGTTTTAATGAAAAATTTAATCAAAATAGTTACTCAAGAAATATTGATGATTTATTGTTATCGGGTAAAATTGAAGTAATTAGCAATGATAAAGAAGATCCAGTTTTACCTAGTAAATATACTTTAACTCCTGAATTAAATTTAGACAATGTAGATAAACTATTGCTTAATAAAACCATTTCTAATACTTTGGAACCAGAAGAAAAAATTTCAGAAGTTGAAAAATATAAATCTGATAATGTTTTTGATAAACAATCAGATATAACTGGCAATTCTTTAATCTTAGAAAAAAATTATAAAGAAAGTAATAATGATACTTATAAAGATAGTAATGAAAATAATAATAATTTTATTGATGATGGATTATTAAATAGTGATGATGACAATAATAATGATGATGCTGGTGATGTTAAAAGAATAAATCCAAGAGGAGATTTTTTATTTGGTGCCCCAATGTATGATATAAAAAATGATACTAAAAATGAAAAAAATGAAATTCCTGATGGCTTTCAAATTGGTAGCAATATTAAAATATCAAATGGTAAAATAGTAGATAATTTTGTTAGTAAAAATAATATTAATAATATATTAACTGTTGATAATAGGAATGACTTTGAATCAAAATTAGATGATAGTGTAAATAATAGTATAAATAATAATATAAATAATAATATAAATAATAATATAAATAATAATGATTTTTCATCAAGTATTAGCAACAATCCTTCTTTAGCAAATAAAAAATGGAAGTTTTTACCAGATATTGATGAAGAAAAACCAAAAAATGATAATGTATTTAATGAATTAAAGATACCTAGTAATATTAATAGTAAATTTACAATTAGTAATATTGCGAATGATAATCAGAGCGAAAACAATTTTATAAATTTTAATAATTTAAATAGTGGAAGTTTATCTCCAAATATTGCTAATAATAAAAGTGTTAATTCTGAAAATTTTACTAATCTTAATTCAAGTAAAAAATCTATAGATTTAAAATTAGATGAAACAGATAATGATAGTGATAACTATTTTGATGATTTCTTTGATGATTAGCTTAAATTTACAATTGTGGATTTAAGCTTTTTTACATCAACATAATAATTATATTACGGAAATGTTATTTTTGTGGTTTACAGAATCGTTAAAATAATAATTTTGAGTATAAACTGAATATAGAAGTTAGTTATCCTGTAATTATATTTAAGTAATAAGTAATTTTTTTTTGAAAAAACTTGAATTTTTATTTACTTGTTGATAAAATAAAATAGTATTTTTGTTATGGCGGAATTGGTGAAGTGGTTAACACGCCGGATTGTGGCTCCGGTATGCATGGGTTCGATCCCCATATTTCGCCCCATATTTATTATAATTAGAACGATTATTGATTTTAATAATCGTTTTTTTTAACAATGTAAGTATAATATATGAATGCAGTATTAAAGTATTTTCAATTAATATAATTCTTTGCCTAAAAAACAATTTTAAAATAGTCATTAACCCATTCGTTGGGTACAATAACACATAAATTAAATTGAGGAGGATACAATGAATAATCATTTTAATTATTATAATGCATTAAATAGAAATTTTTTTAGAGAAGATTTATATAACGCTGAAAATAATTTTAGTTTAAACAATAATGTTAATAATTCAAATTCATTAAATAATATTTTGTATGGACCATATGAAGGATTTATTAAAGGGAATTTATTTAAAAATTTATATCAACAGTATAAAAATTATCAACCTGCTATAATAACACCTAAAAATGAACAGGAACAGGCATTGTTTAATTTAGATCAAATACAATTTGCAATGCATGAATTAAATTTATATTTAGATAATTATCCAAATGATCGAGATACGTTTAATCAATTTGTAATGTTAAGAAATTATTATAATAAATTATTGATGGAATATGAAAATAAATATGATGCTATAAATGTTAATAGTATATCATTAAATAATGTTCCATTTGGATGGGTAGAACAAACATGGCCTTGGGATAGGGGGAATATGTAATATGTGGCAATATCAAAAAAAATTACAATATCCTATAAACATTAAACAAAAAGATTTAAGAATGGCTAAATATCTTGTAACACAATATGGTGGTGCAAATGGAGAACTAGGAGCAGCTTTAAGATATTTAAATCAAAGATATACTATGCCTGATGATAAAGGTAAGGCTTTACTTACAGATATAGGAACAGAAGAGTTAGGGCATATTGAGATGATTTCTACAATGATATATCAACTTACTAAAGACGCAACAATAGAAGAACTTGAAGCAGCTGGTCTTGGACCAAATTATGCTGAACACAGGAAAGGATTATATCCTACAGATTCAAATGGTGTACCATTTACTATTACCTACTTTGCAACAACAGGAGATCCTTTAGCCGATTTATATGAAGATATGGCAGCAGAACAAAAAGCACGCGCAGTATATGAAAATTTAATAGATATGACTAAAGATCCAGATGTAATTGGACCACTTTTGTGGTTAAGACAAAGAGAAATTGTGCATTTCAATAGATTTAAAGAATTATATGAATATTATAAAACAATATTGTAAATGAATTTTAGTACCTTAGTGGTACTTTTTTTATAAAAAATATTGAAAATTAAATTAATGAAATAACTTTAAGACATGTTATAATATTATAGTTATTATGTGGAGTTGATATAATGCTAAATAAAATAAAAACCCTTTTTTTTAAATATCGAAAACCTTTACTTTTTTTTCTATCATTAATAGTGTTTTTTTTAATTTTATATGATGTTTTTAGATATGAGATAATTTTTTATGATGAACTTGCTCATAATTTTTTAGTAAAATCATTAAGAAGTGATTCTTTGACTACTATAATGAAGTTTATAACTAATTTAGGTAGTGGCTTAGTTTTGGTTTTATTATCATTTACAATATTTGTAATTGTTAAAAATAAAAGAAAAGGAATATCTATAATAATCAATTTGTTTTTAATATCATTTATCAATCTAATATTAAAAATTCTTATTCAAAGACCTAGACCAAATGGGTTTAATATAATTAATGAAACAGGATATAGTTTTCCTTCTGGGCATTCAATGGTTTCTACTGCTTTTTATGGTTTATTAATTTATCTATCATACAAGAATATAAAAAATAAAATCTTGAGAAGATCAATTTGTATAATTTTATTTTTTCTTATTGTATTAATAGGAATTAGTAGAATATATTTAGGTGTCCATTACGCTAGTGATGTTATAGGAGGATTTTTCCTTTCCATTGCTTATTTAATTATTTTTATTGAAATAGTTCCAAAATTTTTGAAAATAATTGATGATGGTATTAAAAGATAAGCTCTATTTGTCATTAATATAAGTAAATTCTATTAATAAAATAGAACTTATTATTGTGTGTCTTTTAAGTCTAATTTATAATTATAATAGAGGGATTAATATGAAAAAGAAGAAGATTAAGTTAAAAAAGAAAAATGTATATATTTTTTTATTTATAGTTTTAGTACTATTAGTAGTTATATTTTATAATCCAGCCATAAATATATTTTCTTTAATGAGAAAGGGTTATACATTTAGTGAATCAAGTAATTTATACTATAATGACTTAGCAAAAAAAGCATTAGAAAAAGATTACAGTAATACTATTGCAAAAATTTCTGGTAATAAAGAATTTGTAAATAATAATTTTGATATTTATTGTGAGATTGAATATTATGATAATAAAGATTTTTTGTTAAATGTTAATAGACTTATTGATAAGGGATATAATAGCAATGATATTAACAATATAAATTATAAAAATGATACAGATTTAACTGATTATTTGGTTAATAATTATGTAGATAATATTTCTAAATGGATAGAATATGATTTTTTTAAAACAGAAAATATTGAAAGGTATTTAAAGAATTTTGATGGTGATTATAAAAATACTATTGTGCAAGTTAATATTGGTTTAGATAAACCATATTATGAGGATGTAAATATTATAAAAGAATATTCTTCTACAGTATTAGCAAATAAGTATAATAAATTAGATAGCAACTTTGTACCAGATGATATTACTCTATTAGATAAGTGTTCAGAGGGGAAAGCATATTTATCAAAAGAAGCAAAAGAAGCCTATGATAATTTGTGTATGGCATCGATTGATGCTGGACTTTCTTTAAGCGTTAATTCGGCATATAGAAGTTATGAAGATCAACAAGAGATATACGATACATATTATTCATTATATGGGCAAAGCTATGTAGATAAATATGTAGCAATACCAGGATATTCAGAACATCAAACTGGATTAGCTTTGGATGTTAAATCAAAAAATTCTAATCTTTTTATAAATTCGAAAGAATATAGTTGGATGTTAGATAATGCTTACAAATATGGATTTGTACTGCGTTATCCGAAAGATAAAGAAGACATAACAGGATATGATTTTGAAGCTTGGCATTTTCGTTATGTTGGAGTAGATATTGCTAAATATATATATGAAAATAATATTACTTACGATGAATATTATGTTATGTTTTTGGATATTAATTAAATAGCTATTAATTGTTAAAATAAATAGTGAATAATATTTTTAAGGAGCATTTATGAATAAATATTTTTTTACAAGTGAAGCAGTTACAGAAGGTCATCCAGATAAAATTTGTGATTTGATAAGTGATACTATCTTAGATGAGGCATTAAAAAATGATTCTAATAGCAAGATGGCAATAGAGACGACAATAAAAGATGATTTAATTTTTATATATGGTGAAGAAAATACAAAAGCAAAATTAGATTATGAAACAATTGCTAAAAATGTATTGAAAGAAATAGGTTACGAAGAAGATTTTAAAGTCTTAACAAAGATTAGTAAACAATCACTAGAAATTACTAATGCAGTAGAACAGAAAAATGTCTGTGCTGGTGATCAAGGAATTATGTTTGGATATGCGACTAATGAAACAGAAGAATATATGCCTATTGCAATTACATTTGCTAATAAACTAGCTTTAAAATTAGCAATGGAAAGAAAAAATAAAGAAATAATAGGAATATTGCCAGATGGAAAAACACAAGTTACTATCGAATATCAAAATGGTGTTCCTAAAAGAGTCGATACTATTATAATTGCTTGTCAACATAAAGAAAATATAGATAAAGAATATCTAAGAAATTCTATTATTGAAAAAGTTATTAAAAAAGTAATTCCGGAAAAAATGTTAGATGATAAAACAAATATATATATAAATACGAGTGGTTCTTTTATTAAAGGTGGGCCATTTGCCGATAGTGGTACTACAGGAAGAAAAATAGTTTGTGATACTTATGGTGGATATTGTCCTATTGGAGGCGGTGCTTTAAGTAGTAAGGATCCAACTAAAGTTGATAGAACAGGAGCATATTATGCAAGATATGTTTGTAAAAATATAGTAGCACATGGCTATTGTGACAAATGTTTATTGCAAGTATCTTATGCAATTGGAAAAGAAGGACCAATTTCGTTATTTATAGATACTTTTGAAACAAACAAAGTTAGTATTGAAGAGATTAAAAAATATATTGATAATAATTTTTCATTTAAAGTGCAAAATATGATAGATGAATTAAACTTAAAAAGACCAATTTATAAATCAGTTTCTTGCTATGGTCATTTTGGAAGAAATGATTTAGATTTATCTTGGGAAAAAATAAAAAATTAGTTTTAATTAAATATTTTATTGAAAAAAATATAAAAAACATATATTATATATATATGTTCATTGCCCCATAGCCAAGCGGTAAGGCGGTAGACTCTGAATCTATTATGCGCTAGTTCGAATCTAGCTGGGGCAGCCAATTTGATTTTAGTAGAAAGTAGGTTTTCTTATGACAAATAAAGAATTAGCAGATTTAATTTATCCTAATATTAATAAAACTGTAGAAGATTATGAAAAAATGTATCCTAAGAGAAATTTAAAAGAAGGTGCAGTTGTGTCTAGATTTGCACCATCTCCTACAGGATTTGTTCATATGGGAAGCTTACTTACTACATTGATAGAAAGAAAGATACCTGATGAAACAGATGGTGTTTTTTATTTACGTATTGAAGATACTGATCAAAAAAGAAGTGTTGAAAATGGTATTCAAGGTATAGTAAATGATCTTAAAAACTTTGATATAAAAATAGATGAAGGTGTTATTGGAGAACATGAGCAAATAGGTAATTATGGACCTTATATTCAAAGTGAAAGAAAAGAAATATATGAATGTTTTGCTAAAAGCTTAATTGAAAAAGGATTAGCATATCCATGCTTTTGTACTCCAGAAGAACTTGACGAAACAAGAAATTTGCAAGAGTTAAATAAAGAAAGAATAGGTTATTATGGGTCTTTTGCTAAATGTCGTGATTTATCTAATGAAGAACGTGCTAGAAGAATAAAAAATAAAGAGCCATATATAATTAGGCTTAAATCACCAGGAAACTATGAAAACAAAATTGTGTTTAATGATTTAGTAAGAGGGAAAATAATTTTTCCAGAAAACGATTTAGATGTAGTTTTAATAAAAAGTGATGGACTTCCTATATATCATTTTGCTCATGTTATTGATGATCACTTAATGAGAACTACCCATGTTTTAAGAGGAGAAGAATGGCTATCATCAGTACCTGTACATGTGCAATTGTTTAACATTTTAGGATTTGAATTACCTAAATATGCCCATCTTGGCTTAGTTATGAAAATAGATGAAGAAACTGGTGCTAAAAGAAAACTATCTAAACGTAAAGATAAAGAAGCAGCTGTTAGTTATTATCATGAAAAAGGAATCCCAGTAGAAGCAGTTAAATTATATCTTATGACTATTGGGAACTCTAATTTTGAAGAATGGCTTAACCAAAATCCAACGGCATCAATTAATGATTTTAAATTTAGTTTTAATAAAATGAGTGCTAGTGGTTCTCTTTTTGATCTTGAAAAATTAATTAACATCTCTAGAAATTACATTAGTAGATTATCAGCAGAAGAAGTATATAATAGAGCATTAAAATACACAGAAGAATTCGATAAAGAATTTTATAATATATTAAAAAAATATAAAGACTATAGTATATCAATGTTTAATATTGAGCGTACAATAAAAAAACCAAGAAAAGATTATACAAGTTTTTCTGATATAAAAAATTATACTTGGTATATGTTTGATGAATTTTTTAACAAAGAAATTAATTATCAATTTCAAACAATCAATGACATTGAAGAAATTAAAAAAATCTTAACTATATATATTGATAAATATTATAATTATGAAGATGATGAGCAAACATGGTTTGAAAAAGTAAAAGAATTGTCTAATGAGCTAGGATATGCTAAAGAAGTAAAAGAATATAAAGAGAATCCAGATAATTATAAAGGACATGTAGGAGATGTAAGTATGGTTTTAAGAGTAGCACTTACATCATGTTCTATGACACCTAATTTATATCAAATAATGAAATTATTTGGTAAAGAAAGAGTAGTAGATAGATTTAATTTAATAATAAATAAATAAAAAAGATGTATATCTTCTTTTTTTATATAGGAGGATTTATGAAAAATAAAAAAATTATATTATTAATTATTGTTTTATTATTTATATTATTATTTATATTATTCAAAGTAATTAATAACAATTCAAAAGATTATAAAATTTCCGAAGATAAAGAAATAGAAGTATATTCATCCATTATGTTAAGTGATTTAGTTTCAGTAAAAAAGGGAACATTAATTGAAGATTATAAAATAGATACAACTAAAATTGGTAAAGAAAATATTGAATTTGAATATTATGTAAATGATAAAAAATATAAAGGTAATTTTGATATTGAAATAGTTGATAATGTAAAACCATATGCTAGTGTATCTAAAACTTATACTTATGTTATTGGTACTAATTTCAATTTAGAGGATGTAATATTTTATGGTGACAATTATACTAAAAATCCTACATGTAGTATAGTTGGTGAATATGATATTAATAAACCTAACGAATATCAATTAATTTATAAAGTAGAAGATGAAAGTGGAAATATTAGTGAATATCCATTTACATTAAAAGTAATAGAAGAAAGTATTTCAAGTTCTAAAAAAAATAAAATAACTTTTGCAGAAATAAAAAGTAGATTACCAGAAAATGCATCGTTAATGATAGATGTTTCAAAGTGGCAAGGAGATATTGATTGGCAAAAAGTAAAAGAAAGTGGAATTAATTTTGCAATGATAAGGTTAGGCACGCAAATAGATATTGGTAAAGAATCAAAGATTGATTCTTATTTTGAAAAAAATATTAAAGAAGCAAAAGAAAATGGTATAAAAGTAGGAGTTTATTATTTTTCTTATGCAAGAGATGAAAAAGAAGCTTTTGAACAAGCATTATGGGTTATTGATACATTAAAAGATTATGAAATAGATTTACCTATAGCATTCGATTGGGAATGTTGGTCTTTATTTAAAGAATTTAATATCAATTTTTATGAACTAAATTTATTAGCAAATACCTTCTTAGAAAAAATTAAAACTGAAAATTATAAGACAATATTGTATAGTAGTAAAAACTATTTAGAAAACGTTTGGGATTTAAAACATGACGTATGGTTAGCACATTATACAGAAAATACAACTTATCAAGGAAATAAAACAATGTGGCAATTTACAAATGTTGGAGAAATTCCCGGTATAAATGGAAATGTCGATGTTAATTTTTACTATAATAAATAAAAATTTACTCAATATCAATTGTAAACAAAAACAATTGATATTATTTTTTATAAAGTTTTTAACAAAATATTAAAAAGAGTATTGACAAATTTTAATGTTATTAATAAAATGTTAATAAGATGTGAAATTATGGGAAAAATAAAAAATTTAAAATTGTATGAAAGATGCTTAATTATTATTGATATGGTTAATGGCTTTGTTAAGGAGGGAGTGTTACATGATGATGAAATTTCTAAAGTTATTCCAAGACAACTAGAAATTATAAAAGATAGCTTAGCTAACGGAAGCTTGGTAGTTTTTGTAAAAGATAAGCATTCTGGTAGCTCAGTGGAATTTAAAAGATTTGGAAATACTAAACATTGTCTTCAAGGTACTAGTGAATCAGAAGTAATAGATGAATTAAGAAGTTTTGAGAATTGCGATAATGTAGTTTCTGTTGAAAAAAATTCCACTAGTTTTATGGAATCTCCAACTTTTAGAAAATTGATTAGTAATTTAACAGAATTAAAAGAAGTAGATATTATAGGTTGTTGTACTGATATATGTGTAGCAAATGGAAGTATTGGTTTAGCAAATTATTTTGATCAAAATAATCGTGATGTAGATATATATGTTCATGAAGATGCTATTGAAACATATGATGCACCAATGCATGAAAGACAAAAATATACAGAAGCAGCTAAGTTGCTTATAAAGCAGCAGGGAATTAAATTAGTTAAAGGAAAAAAATAGAAAGTGATATTAATAAGAGGTGTGAAATGGAAAATAAAACTTTAATGACAGATTTTTATGAATTAACTATGGCACAAACATATTTTAATGAAGGAAAAAAGATGAAATAGTGTACTTTGATTTGTTTTTTAGAAAAAATCCTTTTGATGGGGGCTATACAGTAAGTGGAGGTCTTTCTGAAACAATCGATTATATTAAAAACTTTAAATTTGATGATGATGATATAGAATATTTAAGAAGTTTAGGCAATTTTAATGAAGACTTTTTAGAATATTTAAAAACTTTAAAATTTAAAGGAGATATTTATGCTGTAGAAGATGGAACAGTAGTATTTCCAAATGAACCAGTTATTACTGTAAAAGCAGATATAGTAACTGCACAACTTCTTGAGACAGCATTACTTACAAATTTTAATTCGGCAAGTTTAGTAACAACAGCAGCTAAGAGAATAACAAAAGAGGCAGGGAATATTCCTGTTATGGAATTTGGTGCAAGACGAGCAAGAGGAATAGATTCGGCTATATCAGCTAGTAAAGATGCTTATATTGGTGGATGCATTGGTACGTCAAATACTTATACAGGAAAAAAATACAAAATACCAGTATTAGGAACAATGGCCCATTCGTTAGTTACAGAATCTGAAGATGAATATACAGCATTTTTAAATTACGCTAAAAGTAATCCTAATAATTGTGTATTCCTAGTAGATACTTATGACACATTAAAAAGTGGAATACCTAATGCAATAAGAGTAGCAGATGATTATTTAACTCCTAATGGTTATAAATTTAAAGGTATTAGAATTGATAGCGGAGATTTAGCATATTTATCAAAAGAAGCTAGAAGAATGTTAGATGAAAGTGGATATGAAAATACAGGCATATGCTTATCAAATGGTATTAATGAATTTACCATTAGAGATTTATTAATGCAAGGAGCAGAAATTGATTCTTTAGGTGTAGGTGATAATATCGCAGCATCAAAAGAATGTGTGGGTGGAGTATACAAACTTGTTGCAGTAGAAAAAGAAATAGAAATAGAACCAAGAATAAAAGTAAGTAATGATACTATTAAGACTACAAATCCAGGTTATAAAAAAGTATATCGTTTCTATGATAAAGAGACAGGATATGCTCTAGGAGATGTAATAGCCTTAGCATCAGAGACAATTCCTGAAGATTTTTATACTTTAATACACGAAAGCGAAGATTGGAAACAAAAACCTTTGACAAATTACGAAGTTAGACAATTACAAGTACCAATATTTAAAGCTGGAATTTTAGTATATACTGATCCAAGTCTTGATGAAAAAAGAAGTTACTGTGAAAGAGAAGTTAACTCTTTATATCCAGAAGTAACAAGAATTGTAAAACCAAGTGAGTATTATATAGACTTAAGTGAAGAATTAAAAGAAGTAAAACAAGATTTAATAAATCAGCATAAAAAAATAGATAATCCTAAAAAACTAGTAAAAGCAAACATTTCTAGAGTAAATAATTAATTATAATTTTTATAAAAATATTAAAAATATGATACAATATTAATAACTAAATTCTTTGTTGAAGGAGAATATATGAAAAAAATAGTAAAAATGTTAAAGAAGAAAAATAAAACAATAAGCACTATGGAATCATGTACTGGTGGTTTAGTAGCAAGTTCAATTACCGATATTCCAGATGCTAGTATAGTATTAAAATTTTCTGCAGTTACTTATTCAAATGAATTTAAAATAAAAATGGGTGTCGATAAAAAATTAATTGAAAAATATACTGTTTACAGTATAGAAGTAGCACGTGACATGGCAAATAAAATTTCTCTTTTTACTAATTCAAATTATGGAATTGGTGTTACAGGAAAAATTAATAAGCCAGATTTAAATAATTATACTGAAAGTGATGATACTATTTATGTAAGCATATATGATAAAGATAATGATATATATTATGATAATGTTTTAAAAACAATTGCTAAAAGTCGTATAAAAAATAAAAAATATATTGTTAAAGAAATAGAAAAAATGTTATTATCTATTTTATCTAATTAAAGGAGTTAATATGGAATTTAATAGTGAAGAAGAATTTTTAAAAGCATATGATTCAAGCAAATTTGAAAAGTTATCAATGACTGCCGATATTTTAATTTTTAGTGTATCAGACGAAGTAAGTAACAATTATCGAAAACTTAATAAAAAGCATTTTAGTGTATTGCTTGTTAAAAGAGATAATTATCCTTTTAAAGATAAATGGTGTCTTCCAGGAGGATTTGTTGGAATAGATGAAGAAATAGAAGATGCTGCAAAAAGAATTTTAAAAAAGGAAGCCAATATAAAAGATATTTACATTGAGCAACTTTACACTTTCGGTAATCCTAAAAGAGATCCAAGAATGAGAATTGTATCTGTTTCATATATGGCATTAATTGATAAAAATAAACTAAGTGACAAAATTTCAAAAAAT
Organism: uncultured Bacilli bacterium; assembly: GCA_944372425.1. Taxonomy (GTDB): domain Bacteria; phylum Bacillota_I; class Bacilli_A; order RF39; family UBA660; genus RUG13868. The sequence continues at coordinate 5,837 of CALVZC010000019.1, read as the reverse complement.
GCTTCTTGGTTCAATGTTTCTATGCTAGAAGATGAAAAAGAAATATTTATTAATCTTGATAATGGTGAAGAGACAATAAAATTTAAAATTAAGAAAATATTAAAAGAGAAAACCACAGATAGGTATAAATATGAAATTATTGAAAATGACAAATTAGCTTTTGATCATCCAATAGTTATAGTAAGTGGTATAGAAAGATTAAAAAATAAAATCGAATATACAGATATTGTATTTAATATGATGCCAGAATATTTTACTTTAGGAGAATTGCAAATGGTCTATGAAGTTATTTTAGGTAAAAAGCTTTTAGACCCAGCTTTTAGAAGAATTATTGCTAATAAAGTAGAAAAAACAGACAAAATGCAAACTGGTGGTGGACATAGACCATCGTATTTATTTAAATATAGAAAAAAGTAATATTAAAAGGAGTGATTGATTTGTTAGAATTAAAAAACATTTGTTTTTCTAGAGAAAATAAAAAAATTTTAGACAATATTAATTTGAAATTAGATAATGGCAAATTTTATGTAATTACCGGACCAAATGGTAGTGGAAAATCAACATTAGCTAAGATTATTATGGGAATAGAAAAACCAGATTCTGGAAAAGTTATTTTTAATGACAGTGATATTACAAATATGGATATAGATGAAAGAGCAAAATTAGGAATAGGTTTTGCTTTTCAACAACCAATATATTTTAAAGGAATAACTGTCTATGATTTATTAAGTATTGCTTCAAAAACTAATCTTACTAGAGAAGAAGCATGTAGTATATTGTCTAAAGTTGGATTATGTGCTTTAGAATATGTAGATAGAGAAATTAATAAGTCATTATCAGGTGGTGAATTAAAAAGAATTGAAATAGCAACAATTTTAGCAAAAAAGCCAGAATTTGCTATTTTTGATGAACCAGAAGCAGGTATTGATTTATGGAGTTTTAAAAATTTAATTAAAGTATTTAAAGAATTACATGAGAATTTTGAAAGCACTTCATTAGTTATTTCCCATCAAGAAAGAATATTAAATATTGCTGACATTATTATTTTGATGGATTCTGGTAAAATTACAAAAGTAACTGATAAAGATGATTTTGTTTCTAGTGTTTTAAATGTAAAAAGATGTTGTTTAGGAGATGAATTCAATGAATAGTAGTGATACAGCTTTATTAGAAAAAGTAGTACCAGAAAAATTTAATAAAGCGGATGCCTATAACATTAGAAAAAATGGAAAATGTGTTGATAGAAAAATAAGTCAATACATAAATATAGAACCCAAAGAAGATGGTACAGGAATTGATATATATGTTAAAGATGATACTTTATTTGGTATTATTAATATTCCAGTTATTATTACAGAAAGTGGACTTAAAGATACTGTATATAATGATTTTCATATTGGAAAAAATTCAAACGTTACAATTATTTCCGGCTGTGCAATTCATAATGATTCATGCGATAATTCAGAACATAATGGGATACATCGCTTTTTCCTAGAGGAAAATTCCAAAGTAAGGTATATTGAAAAACATTATGGTGAAGGATTTGGTACAGCAGATAAAATACTTAATCCTACAACAGAGATAACTATGAAAAAAAATTCTTATATGTTAATTGATTCTACACAATTAAAAGGAGTAGATAATACGTTAAGAAAAACCAAAGCAACATTGTATAATAATGCTACTTTGGTCATAAATGAAAAAATTCTTACTACTAATAATCAATATGCTAAAACAGAATTTCTAGTTGATCTTTTAGAAGCTAGCTCAAGTGTACATGTTACTTCTAGATCTGTGGCAGAAGATAATTCTTATCAGGAATTTATTTCTAATCTTATTGGACATTCATTATGTTATGGTCATGTCGAATGCGATGCTATTATTAAAGATAATGGTCAAGTTAAGTCTATACCAGAAATTTTTGCTAAAAATATTGATGCAAATTTAATACACGAAGCAAGTATTGGTAAAATTGCTGGTGATCAGTTTATCAAACTGATGACATTAGGTTTAACAGCTAAAGAAGCAGAAGAAAAAATAATAAATGGTTTTTTAAAATAAACCCAAAATTGCTTAATTTTAACTTTAAAAAAAATTTGTTATTATTTTATTTGTAATTGTTTTATCCACAAACTTTTCTAGAAGTGTTTTTAGAGAAATTTTATAGTTTAGTCTTTTCCTAAGATAATTATTAATTCGTTAAATCAATCTAAAGTGCACAATTAAGTGCAATAGATAGGAAAAAGTGTGTTTTCAAAAGAAAATGCACTTTTTTAAGGCAATTTTGAAGATTATAAAACACAAAAGTAGAAAATAAATAGAAAAAGTGGTATATTATTAAATGTGAGAGGGAAATTCTTTCACACGAAAAAGTGCAGATATATGTGAATTTTTAAAACTAAATGCACAATATCCACATTGCATTTTATAAGGTGTTGGCAATTTATTTGTCAAAATTGATATTTATAATTGATAGTTATAAATATCTTTTTTATTTTTTTATTTGTTAATTGTATTTATTTTATAAATTGTAGTCAAGGTTAAAATAAACCGCTTCGCAGCCCTTGACAAACAATTTAAAAATAAATGTATTGTTGATAACAAAAAATAAAAGAAAAATTATTGTTTTAGTAATGAATCGTTTAATACAACTTCATCTGGTTTTATATAGTGACAATTAAGTAATTTAAGAATTGATTCATCACATAAGAATAGCATTGCTTCATAAGGAGATTTACCATTTAATGAATCTCTACATAAAGAATTAATATTATTAACAAGTAAATTACAATCTTCTTGCGTAATATTTTTAAAAGAAGAGTCTTTGGGTAAGATATATCTTATAAATTCATGATTTTTTTCAATCATTCCTTTTTGACATGACATATGTGGATCGCAAAAGAATAAATGAGTAACATATTCACCAGTATCTTGTATGCATTCTATACTATTTACATCAAAAAATTCATGACCATTATTTGTAAGTATTATAGAAAACAAATTTTTATAAACATCTAAAGGAATGAGATTTTGAAATATTTTGAATATTCTAGATACCTCATCAGTAGTTTGATTTTTTAATTTAAATATAAGCATAAATTTTGATTTTCTCCATAATAATGTAAGGAAACAATCTGATTCATCTTGCAAACCACATACAGTATCCATCTCAATAATATTTAAATCAGGATTATTAGAAGTAAATTCTGTAAAATCAGTATATTTTCTTCCTATTAAAATTTCACGTTCTTTTCTTGATCTTCTATTGTTTGAGTTGTTTCTTTTTTTATATTTTATTATTCTAGGAAAATCAATAGGCTTAAAATCAAAAACACCATTATTCACATAATTATAAAAAGATGGTTTTGAAAAATCTAAAATATCAGGATGATTAATATATAAATGATTAATAGTTTGTCCTTTTTTAATAAGAGGAGTAAGAGTAATATTTATTTTATAAACTTCTTCAGGGGTTAAATTAATTCCACGTCTAGCTTGACTTTTAACTTCTTTATATGTATCATCAGCTTTTCTAGCATAATAAGTATATCTTTCTTTTCTACAACCACTTCTAGATTTACAACCATTACAAACATAAGGTGTTTTTTCTAATTTAGGACAATGAGGATTATAATTAGGATTCTCATAAATGTTTCCGTAGTTCCAATTAGTTGGTTTTGAAAAAGTTTTATTTCTATCTATTTCTCTTAATATAGTAGAATGACATCTGGTTATTTCTTTAGCAATTTGATTAATTGATTTATTATCATTTAATCCATCTTCTATATTTTTCCTATCTTCATAAGATAGGTGACAATAATTTGCCATAGTATTTATACCTCATTTATATGACAAATAAATTGCTTAGAAGATATTATATACTATTATAAATATTAGTGCACAACTTCTGTGCACTTCATTTTTTAAAATACAGATAATTATTAATTCAATTTGCAATTTGTTACTATTTGACATTGTTTTAAAAAAATGATAAAATATGCCTCATTAAATTCTAACTTATAAAAAAGGAGATAGTATTATATGAATAGTTATTCAAATAAAAAAGATTTTAAAGTAGTTGATAGTCTAATGCAAATTTCATTATCGATAGGATCATTATATTCTAAATTGGCTGATTTAGAAATTGCTGGTAAAAAAGACAGCGATGAATATAGAAAAACAATAGAATATTTAAAAATTAGTATCGAAACAGAAAATGAGGTATTGAATAGTGTATTTTCGTTAGGATATAAATATTCTGAAATTGTTGAATATTTAAGAAAGTCTAAAAAAGAGGGTAAATTACAAGAGGACTATGAAAGTGCAATCGAAGAGGATATGCAAAATAATTTTTTGATTAGAATTTTAAGTAAATTAAATAATAAAAAAACAACTGAAACAGGTTATGTAAGTAATTTTCTCTTAGAAATTATGGAAAAGTCTTTAGGTATTTCTAGAGAGGAAACTTTAAGAAAAGTTATTGTTGAAACTGAATTAAAGAATGGTTTAAAAAAAGATTATTTAATTAATTTTTTTATTATCTTGCAAGATTTTTGTACAAAAAAACAATATCAAAATACTGTTCCTTGTCTTTTATTATCAAAATATGTATTATTTTATATAAGCCCTAGTATCGAAACTGATTTTATAGAATCAGAATTTGAACTTCCTGAAGTTTTATGCTCAAATGCTAGTATTGTTGCTACTCTTTATTCAATAAGTGCTGATATTTATGAGGCAAGAAAAAATTATTATGGAATGGAAGCTGCTATAGATAGCATTAGTGAAATACTTAATTTAGATAGCAAAAATGATCCTCAATTATCTTCCGATGCGATAATAAAGATGTGCTTTTTATGTTCTTCTTTTATGTTAATGGATGATGAATCTTTACATAATCTTAATTATGAATTTCATAGCAAAATTGAAGGTGATGAATATTTGGCACAATATCCAAACAATTCTACTAATGAAAGAATAGTTATTGATTGTTTTAAGCAAATTGCTCGTTATAGAAAAAAACAGCAACAATTACCTATATCAAAATCAAAAACACGATATTAAAAAAAGTTTTAAATGACATTTTAATACTTTAAATTTTGTTGAAATGAACTTAATTGTGTGTTAAAATGTTATTATGGCTCGTTGGTGAAGTGGTTTAACACGCTGCCCTCTCAAGGCAGTATTCATGGGTCCGAACCCCATACGAGTCACCATATTGTTTTATAACTCTTTTTTTTGAATAAATTTTCTATTTCTGCATATTAGTATAATATGAAAACAAATTTAAAAAAAATAATTATAATAATTATATTGACAATTTTAATAGGTAGTTTTTTTAGCTTTTTTGTCTCAATGGACATATATAACGTATTAAAAAAACCTAATCTATCACCACCATCATATGTATTTCCAATTGCTTGGATAATAATTTATATTATGATTAGTATTTCATTATATTTAGTTACAAATACTAAAAAAAATGGAAATTTTGATTACTATATGATATATGTAATTCAACTGATAGTAAATTCTTTATGGACTTTTATATTTTTTGGATTAGAATGCTTTTTATTTTCATTTTTTTGGATTTTGTTATTAATTATACTAGTACTTTTTATGACATACATTTATTATCAAAACAATAAATATTCGGCATATTTATTAATTCCATATATATGTTGGCTCATATTTGCAGCATATTTAAATTTACAAATATATTTATTAAATTAAAAAAGCTCCTAAATAGGAGCTCAGGCCGTTGACAAAGTCAATGGTCTTTTCTTTTTCTAAAAAATGGTGTATAATTAATATGCGAGATAAAATCTTTATTTTAA
>CALVZC010000018.1 GCA_944372425.1 uncultured Bacilli bacterium | reverse complement strand
GATATTGACTACCTACTCCCTCTAACTTACAATTTACTTAAATTATAAATCTTATTTTTAGGTGGAAAATCTCCACATTTGATAAAGTTGGCAAAAACCAATTATTGTTTCTTTTTTCAACAATAAAATTACTATTTTTTACATCAATTAGTAAGACAATTTTATACACAACATCAACTCATTTCTAATTTGTTATTATAACACGAAAAACTTATTCATTTATAAAAGTTGTGTACTTTTGTATATTATAACGCAAACACGCATAAAAAAGTGGACACCGTCTCTCGACGATGCCCTTCAGGGGGTTTGGTTGAATACACTCCTACATTATATGACGGTAAGAGTGTGCACAATGTTTTACCATCATGCATATTAATCATAATATGTTATTTAAAAATTGTCAATTGAATTTATTTTTATTTTTCAAATTAATCTATTTTTATTGTAGCAATAAGTCTCTTTTTTAATTCTTCTTTATCATAACATTCATTTTTTAAATAGTCATCAGAATCTATTTTTGCTTGTACTAATATCTTATAATCATTTTTTAAATTAGCCATTTTAAAAGTCATATCCCCACTTTGTTTTGTTCCAAATAAATCACCTGATCCTCGTAATTTAAAATCTTCTTCGCTAATAACAAAACCATCAGTTGTATTTTCCATTATTTCTAATCTTTTAGTATCAGAATCACTTATTAATAAACATTTAGATTCTAAAGAATTTCTTCCCACTCTTCCTCTTAATTGATGTAAAGTAGAAAGTCCAAACCTATTAGCATCAAAAATAACCATCATAGTAGCATTAGGAACATCTACTCCTACTTCTATTACTGTCGTACTTATCAAAATATTTACAATATTTTGTTTAAATTCTTCCATTATTAATTCTTTTTCTTTAGCTTTCATTTTACCATGTACAATGTCAATTTTATACTTATTACCAAAAATCAAATTTATTTTATCACGTAAAGTATATATATTAGTTAAATCCAAATCATCATTTTCTTCTATTAAAGGCGCTATAACATATACTTGATGACTTTCTTTTAATTCTTCTTTCATTAAATTGTAAACATCATTCATTTCTTTAGTAGTAAATACTTTAGTCTTAACTGGTATTCTTCCTTTAGGCATTTGTTTTATTATTGATACATCCATATCACCATAAATAGTTAAAGCATAAGTTCTAGGAATTGGTGTTGCACTCATATACAAAACATCTGGTTTTATACCTTTATTTTTCAAATTAGAGCGTTGATTAACTCCAAATCTATGCTGTTCATCAGTCACTACTAGTCCTAAATTATTATATTCTACATCTTCTTGAATAAGTGCATGTGTCCCAATAATTATATTTACTTTTCCTTCTTTTAATTCATTATATATACTTTGCTTTTCTTTCTTTGTAATTGACCCAGTTAATAATTCAATATTTATTTTTTCTTTTCCAAGTAACTCTTTAATATTATTATAATGCTGAGTTGCTAATATTTCCGTTGGTGCCATCAAAGCACTTTGATAACCACAAAGATAATTATAATACATTGCTAAAATAGCAACGATTGTTTTTCCACTACCAACATCACCTTGTAAAAGACGATTCATTCTTCTTTCACTATTTAAATCATTTATAATTTCTTCTAAAGCCTTTGATTGATCTTCTGTTAATTCAAAAGGTAATTTTTTTATAAATGTATCTATTTTCTTTTCTGTGTGTCTTTTAATACCAATATTATCTTTATTATTTTCTGCACGTAAATAATTTATTTTAAACATAAATTCAAATAATTCTTCATATTTAAGTCTTATACTAGCTTCTTTAAGTTTATCGTAATTAGGAGGATTATGGACAATATTTAATGCTGTCTTTTTATTTAAAAAATTATATTTTTCAATTAAATGTTTAGGTATACTATCTACAATTTCATTTCCATAACTAACTAAAGCATTATTTATAGCACTGGAAATAACTTTTTGAGTAAGACCACTTGTAGTATGATATACAGATTCAATTCTCTCTTGATTTGTTAAATTACCAAACTTTATATCTGAAGCATTTACAATATTTTTATTTGGATCATATTTCCCAATAACAATTACTTTTTCTCCTATTGGTAAACTTTGTTTTAAAAATGCTCTTCCAAAAATTGATACTCCAACAATACCATTTACAGTCGATAAACGAAAATTTAATTTATTAGTTCCACCTTTAAATCTAATTACTAAAGGAATACTTTCTACTTTTCCATCTACTACTACTTTTTGTTCTAAATCAGTAACAGTTTTTAAATCTGTTCTTTTTAAAACATCATATCGAAAAGGATAATGTGTAACTAAATCATCTATTGTAAATATACCTATTTTATTTAATAAAGGCTCTGTTTTAGGACCAATTCCTTTTACTTTAGATAACTTATCCATACTACCACTTCCTCTTGTGTATTATACCATAAAAGTTAAAAATTAAAAAGCAAAAACAAGTTAACTTTAAAATAATATAAATTTAATTATATTCTTCTTGACAAATCTTTTCCTTTCGATTATTATAGAAATCACCAATTCGAAAAATGGCGAATTGGTCGCTAGTATCACACTAGCCAACCCCTTTTTATTCTTTTGTGAAGTACCTTCTTCAGGGGGAGGTACTTCTTTTTTTTGAAAAAAAGACTATTATTATTTTTATTTTAATAATAATGGTCTTTTTATTTTTATCTTTAATTATTATTCTTATTAGTTAAACTTTCATAATATTTGTATCTTTCTTCAGCATTTTTCTGATTTTGCTCATATAAATCATCTTTTTTATCAGGATTTACTTTTGCTAAAGAAGAATATCTTGTTTCTCCATCTAAGAATTCACTATATTTAGAAAAGTCAGCTTTACTATCTAAAGAAAATTCTTTTGTTTCTGGATTATATCTAAATATTGGGAAATATCCTGAATCTGTAGCTTTCTTTTCTTCTTGAATACTATTAGTCATTCCAAGTTTTATTCCTTGAGCAATACAAGGTGAATAAGCAATTATTAAAGAAGGTCCATTATAGTTTTTAGCTTCCGTAAATGCTTTGATTGTTTGCATCATATTTGCTCCTAAAGATACTGTTGCAACATAAACATGGGAATATGCTAGAGCAATTTTGGCAAGATCTTTTTTAGCTACAGTTTTGCCAGTAGAAGCAAATTTTGCAACACTACCGATTTTACTTGATTTTGATGACTGTCCACCTGTATTAGAATATACTTCAGTATCTAATACTAAAATGTTAATATTTTCTTTTGTCGATAAAACATGATCCAAACCATTATATCCAATATCGTAAGCCCAACCATCTCCACCAACTATCCAAAAAGATTTTGTTTTTATAAATGGCTTCAATTCAATTAATTCTTTTATCTTAGTTTTTTCTATTACTTCATATAGTAGACAACTTGATTCATAATCACATTTTTTATAATATGAAGCAAATATTTCTTTGTATTCATTTGGTATTTTCTTTAAATTATTATATATTGCATTTTTTATTCTCTCTTTATGAACTTTATCGGCCAAAGCCATTCCAAAGCCAAATTCTGCATTGTCTTCGAATAGGGAATTAGCCCATGGAACACTATATGAAGTACTAGGTATACTTCCACCATAAATAGATGAACATCCAGTTGCATTAGCAATAACTAATTCACTACCAAATAATTGAGTTAACAATTTTAAATATGGAGTTTCTCCACATCCAGCACAGGCGCCAGAAAATTCAAACTTTGGATAAGCAAATTGACTTCCCTTTATGGTATTTAAACTCATTATTTTCTTTTCTTTTATTTTTTCAAAAAGATAATTGTTTTTTTCAATATTCTCTTCATTTTTTACTTCCATTGTCGGTTTCATTATTAATGCTTTTTCGTTATTTTTTCCAGGGCAAACATTACTACATAAACCACATCCTGTACAATTATCCATATTTACACCAATAACAAATTTTAAATTTTTGTCTTTAATTAATGAATCTTTTAAATCTTTTTTCAATGATTCCGGAGCTTTTTTTTCTTCTTTGTCATCCACTAAAAATGGTCTTATAACTCCATGCGGACATACCAAAGCACATTGATTGCACATTATACAATTTTCTTTATTATAACAAGGAAGAAATTCTGTAATGTCTTTCTTTTCGTTTTTTGAATATCCTCCTTCAAAAGTTCCATCAACATATGGTTCTAATTTACTTACTGGTATAGAATTACCTTTTCTTTCATTGATTAATTCAAAAACACTTTTATTATTCTTAATTATTCTCTCATTCTTAATCGTTATATTTTCTATTTCAACGTTTTCTAATGTTTCTAATGCTCGATCAATTGCTTTTATATTTTTTTCAATAATTTCTTTTCCTTTATTAGTAAGTAATGTTTCTAAAGATTTTTTTATTTCATTTATTGCAAAATTAAAATCAATAAGTTTACCAATTTTAAATATTATAGTAGCCATTATAGTATTTATTTTATTGTTTAAACCTTCTTCTATTGCTATTTTATTAGCATTAATTATATAAAATCTTATATGTCTTTTTTTCAATATCTCTTTTTCATTATTATCCATGTATTCTAATATTTGTTCTTTTGTCTTAGATGTGTTTAAAATAAAAATTCCATTTTCTACTATATTATCTAACATATTAAATTTTTTTAAATAAGTATCTTTGGTACATACTACTATCGTTGGATTTTCAACATAATAAGTTGATCTTATTTTATTATTACCTAATCTAATATGGCATTTTGTTACTCCTCCAGACTTTTTAGAATCATATTCAAAATATCCTTGAGTAAAAGCTTTTGTATTATTACCAATTATTTTTAAAATATCTTTTGATACGCTTACCATACCATCAGAACCAAATCCATATATTAATATCTCATAATTTGGATTTTTATAATCTAATTTTACTGGCTTTAAGCTTAAATTTGTTACATCGTCATCAATACCAATTGTAAACCCATTAAAGTTATCTTTTATATCTAAAAATTCAAAAACACTGTTTATATGATCTGGAGTTGTATTTTTACTTGATAGTCCATAGCGTCCACCAATTACTTTAATTTTCCTATTACTTTCTTTAACAATATCGGATACATCTAAATATAAAGGTTCTTTTGATCCTGGTTCTTTAGTTCTGTCTAATACTGCAATACTTTTTACACTTTTAGGAAGTACATTGAAAAAATACTTACTACTAAAAGGTCTATATAAATGAACTTCAATAAGTCCTACTTTTTTATTATTCTGATTTAATATATCGACAGTTTCTTTTATAGTCTCACAAACTGATCCCATTGCTACAATAACTTTAGTAGCAGCTTTATCCCCATAATAATTAAATGGCTTATAATCATTTCCCGTTATTTCATTTATTTTTTGCATATAGTTATCTACTATATCAGGTAATGCATTATAATATTTGTTTCTTGCTTCGGTTATTTGAAAATATATATCATCATTTTCATTAGTTCCTCTAGTTACATTATTTATACTAAGAGCTCTTTTTCTAAAATCTATTAGTGCTTTTTTGTCAATTAATTGTTTAACTTTATCTATATCTATCAATTCAATTTTTTGAAGCTCATGACTTGTTCTAAATCCATCAAAAAAGTTTAAAAAAGGGATTCTTCCTTCTAACGCTGATAAATATGATACACTAGTTAAATCCATTACTTGTTGAACAGATGATAATGCTAGCATAGCAAATCCAGTTTGTCTTGTAGCGTAGATATCTTGATGATCACCTAGTATTGATAGTGCATGAGTAGCAATACTTCTTGCTGCTACATTTATTACACAAGGAAGCATTTCCCCTGCTATTTTATACATATTAGGAATCATTAATAATAATCCTTGAGAAGCAGTATAAGTAGTTGCAAGTATTCCATTTTGTAAAGCACCATGAACGGCTCCAATTGCACCTGCTTCACTTTCCATTTGAACTACTTTCACAGGAAATCCAAAAAAGTTTTCTTTTTTTTCATTCGCCCATTTATCTATATATTCTGCCATTGGAGAAGCTGGTGTTATTGGATATATACCCGCAAGTTCTGAAAAATTATAAGATACATAACTACAAGCTTCATTCCCATCCATAATTTTATACATGTTATCACTCTCTTTATATTACTAATTATATATTTATTATATAATAGCTTTAATTTTTTTTCATTAAAAAAAGTATTAAAAAATCGACTTTATAATACTTTTTAATAATATTTTTATTTTTTCTTATCTTTTTCAGTTTCTTTTACAATATAGATTGGTCTTTTTTTTGTTTCAAGATAAGTTTTTGAAAGATATGCCCCAATTATACCTAAACAGAAAAGTTGTACACCACTAACAAAGAAGATAATACATACTAAACTTGGCCATCCTCCAACTGGATCTCCAAACATTAAGGTTTTAGCAATTATAACGATAATCATAATAAATGATACTATGAAGAATAAGATTCCAATAACAGCAGCAACAACTAATGGCACTGTTGAAAAAGCAATAATTCCTTCAAAAGCATAAATCAAAAGTTTCCAAAAACTCCATTTAGTTGTTCCAGCAACACGTTCAACATTTTCATATTCAAGCCATTTTGTTTTATAACCAACGAAACTAAATAATCCTTTAGAATATCTATTGTATTCTTTTAATTCTAGTATTGAATCGACCATTTGTCTTGTCATTAGTCTAAAATCTCTAGCACCATCAACCATCTCTGTTTTAGACATCTTATTTATAATTTTATAAAACATCCTTGCAAAAAAACTTCTTATCGGTGGTTCTCCTTTTCTTGTAACACGACGAGTACCAACACAATCGTATCCTTCTTTTTCAATAGCATCATACATTTCAATTAATAAATGTGGTGGATCCTGTAAATCAGCATCCATTATTGTAACATAATCACCACTTGAATATTCAAGCCCCGCAAGCATGGCAGCTTCTTTCCCAAAATTTCTAGAAAAGGATATATATCTTACTTTATCATCCTTTTTAGATAGCTTTCTTAGAATGTCTAGTGTTTTATCTTTTGATCCATCATTTACAAAAATGTATTCAAAATGCAAATAATTCATCTTTTCTTCAATCTTTTTAATTTCTTTATAAAATATTGGTAAAGCTTCTTCTTCATTATAACATGGTACTATAATCGATATTTTCTTTTTCATACTAATCTTCCTTTACTTTCTTTTCAATTTTTTCAAATATACCTAAATATTTAACTTCTAATGATTTATTTTGTGGAATATTGTAATAATTTTTAAACTCTTTTTGTTGAAAAATATTAGTTGGATTATATCTCCAAATTAAATATATTGGGTTAGCTTTAACAACAATAGTGTTTTCTTCATATTTTAATTGCTCTTTAATATATTCTTCTCTTGTAATATCAATATATTTGGTAATACTTAATAACGATAGATAATATAGTGCTAATATTCCAACAAAAGATATCAATAATTTAGGATATATTTTAATTTCTATTTCTTTTAATAAAACCGATATTGCTAAAATAATAAATAATACAACTATAATATTCGTTCCTTCATCCCAAATTGGGGAAATAAAAATTGTAATACTAGATAAAAAACTTATTGTAAACAAAAGTATAAGAAATTTTTTTATTTTTATATTCTTTATTAAATGAAGAATACTTAAGAATAACAAGCAAATATACAATATAAAATAAAAAATGTAATACCAATTTTCTACAGCGAATACTCCAAAATATTTATTAATTATTAAATTTAAATTAACAGGAGAATAATAGAAGAAATTATAAGTTAAACTAAATATTAATATTACATCAAATAATGTTATAAGTAATCTTTTATACATATGTCCTTGTAATTTATCATTTAGATAATAGTTAATAGGTATTGCGCCTAGTAAAAACAAAATAATATTTTTAGAAAAAATTGTATCTATATAATTAGATAAATTTGCCAATGATATTTCTATGTTATTGTAGAATAATGTTTTATCTACGAAATACATTGATATAATAAAGCATATTGTTTGTAAAATTATTATTAATAAATACTTCTTATATGATTCTTTTATCTTTTTAAAGAAATAAAAGAAAAAGAAAATATTACCTAATAGAAATATAAACGATAAATGAATAGATGATAAAGATATATATATAGCCATTAATAATAAAGATATTAATTCTTTTATATTAATTATCAATGTTTCTTTCTTAAATAAGTACATATAATAAATAAATATCATTAGTATAGGAAATGTATAAGTAACTGTCGAAGTTACTGACAAGTAATTGTAAGAAAATGTAAAAGTAGAAACCAAAATAGTTCCTAAAAAAGGAAACAAATAATAATATTTATTTTTTACATAACCTAATAAATTATTGCAATAATAGACAAACAAACTCATTAAGACAGAAAATATTAAATTAAATAAAAACTTATTGTATGTCAAAAAGTTTATCAAAAATCCACTTATAATTCTACCATCATTGAAACTTATATTGTTTATTGAATTAATAATTCCTTCTTTTCCAATTAAATAACTTGTCCAATCAGATCCACTAATCGGAGCTAAAGAACTAATTATAAAGAAGAAAAGTAAAGTAAAAATTACTACTTTATATTTAAAATCTAAAACTTCCATTCTTTCTTTCATAACTACCTCTAAATACTATCGATATAATCTTCTAAGTTTTTAATTATATTTTCTGTATTGCTAACAAACTTTTTTGGTTTAAAATCTTTTGCTTTTTCTAATATTTTGCCTATTTTTGTAAAATCTTTTAATACTAAAATATATTTTTTCTTACCAAGATTTTCAATAATTTGTAATTGATGATCATTAACATGTTCGTTATATTTAGCAAGTCTTGGTGCTGCTATTACAATTTTTCCATGTAATAATCCTGATAATATTGATCCTACACCACCATGAGTAATAAGTAAATCGCATTTTGTAATTAATTCTTCAAACTTATCACTTGGTATTAAATCGAATATTTCCATGTTTTTACTTTCATATTTTGTACATCCCGCTTGCACTATTACTTTATCTTTAATTTTTCTGTTATTTATTTCATGATCTATAGCTACAAGTAATCTTTCAAAGCCCTTATCTTGAGTACCCAATGTTACTAATATCAATATATCCACCCCCAATATTTAGCTTTAGGATATAGTTTTAACATACTTTCCCATTGAACGATAAATAAATCTGCAAAGTGATAAATAATTCTTCCAGTAACCGTTTTAGTTTTACTATTAGCTAACGTTTCAATATAAATAATTTTACTTCCAAAGATCTTTCCAATTACACACATTGGACCTGCAGTGTGAGCTCCCGTTGTAATTATTACTTTGGGTTTTATTTTACAATATAAAACTAAACTTTTTATTGTGTTATATAATAATTTAAAAGGATAAGTTAAAAAATGACTCTTAGTTCCATAAACTAAAAAATTAACTCTGTTAGGATATTTTTCTAACAATCCCATATTTGACTTAGTTTTTTCCGTAATAATATGATAATCATATTTTTCAAACATAGGAGATAATCTTAACATTTCAGATAAATGACCCCCTGTTGAAGATATAAATAGTACTTTTTTTTGTTTTTTCATAACATCACCTTTTATCAAGTAAGTTAAACCATAATTTTGATACATTATCTAAAGAATAATTTAGAGAATTTTCATAACCATTCTTTGCTATTTTTTCTCGATATTTCTTATCTTCAAATAATTTAATAATCGCATTTTTCATTTTTATTTTATCCCTTTTTGAAATAAGAATTCCGCACTCATTTTTTAATAAAGTCTTTAATCCATCGGCACTATCAAAGGCTACTACTGGTATTTGATAACTACAAGCTTCCAATACTGCTAATCCAAAAGATTCTGTATAAGAAGTAGTAACAAATATTAAACTATCTAACATTTTTAATTCTATCTCATTTTTAGAAAGAAAACCAGTTAAAATAACATTTTTCTCTAAATTATGACTATTTATATATTTTTTCAATTGTTTTTTTTCTTCTCCATCACCAATTAAATATAATTTTATATCTTTATAATCCTTTTTTAATAAATAAATTACTTCTAATAAGTCAAGTTGTCCTTTTTCTTTTGATAATCTTCCTATACTTATTAAATTATGTGCTTGGCATTTACTTTTTTTCTTAGGAATATAATCTAAGGCATTAGGTATATATATACATTTAGCATTCACTTTATCTTTATAAAAATCTTTAAGTGTTTCAGAAACTAACACAAAATAATTAACATTATTAACTGAATTAACAATTGTTTTTATGTATTTCTTATTATTGTTATGAAAATTATGTTCAGTTGCTATTTTTGTAATTGTAGAATCAGCATATTCCCCTACAAGTTTATTATGAAAATCTCTAGTAGTTATAATATACTTACTTTTTATATTTTCAATATATTCAATGTTTAAATATTTTTTTCTATATAATAATATTAGAGATTTTATCCCTTCTTTTAAACTAGTAAAATGTTTTTTTTCTTTTAAAGAATTTTTAAATTCCTCCTTATTAGGTTTAGAATTTATTAAATATTTTATATTTACTTTGTCATCAAAATAAAATGCTGGTTTATCTAACACTTTATATGTTGCTACTATTTCAATTTGATATTTTTTAGATAACATTTTACAAAGTGATGATATATATTGCTCAATTCCTCCATATCCTAAATGAAGAGCCATTATTGTTATCAAATTTTCTTTTTTCTTATTTAAAAAATTTTCTGTTAAACTTTCTAAATAAAATAAAGTATAACAAGAAATTAATACTAATAAGAAAGAAGAAAAAATTATATTAAATACTAATAAAATATAGACATTTATTATAGATATAATTAAACAAATTATATTAAAAGAAAGAATTTTTTTATCTTTAAAGAGTACTTTTAGTAGTTTTATTGTATTAATTAAATATGGCATAAAACAAATTATACTAATTAATAAGTTTAAAAGATTGAAGTTTAAATTCTTAATTGGATTATATAATATATTTAAATTGTTAATTGAAATGATTATTACTAATAAAATAAAAAATATAATAAGAAAAAATTGTTGTTTTTTTTCTTTAATATTTAATAGATAATAAAGTAAAAATATAGTTAAAATCGATAATTGAAATACAATAATTAAAAGATTTCCTGAATAGGATAACGAAATTAGAGAAATAAGCAGCGTTAATATTGTAAAAATATTTATTTTTTTATCGAAATAACTAAAAATAATAGGAAATAGTAAAAATATAGTATATAAAATAACGTTGCTTTCAGAAAAATAAGATAAATTAAGTAATAAGCTAAACATAAAAACAGTAATTAAAGAAAAATGATAAAATATAATTCTTTTTAATTTTATTTCAGAATATATGTTTTGCAAGAATAAAAAAGTTAATAGAAAATAAATACAATTCATAAAGTCTAAATAATCAGTATTAAATATTATAGATAATAAAGTCATTAATGATATCGATGATACTATTGTCAATATTTGTTTTTTATTATAATCTATATAAAAAAAGTAAATTAATTCTAATATTACGATTACGTTTTTAATTGCTATATAATATTTTAAATCAATTATACTTGCAATAATTAATAATATTTGACCAATAATAAATGATATTAAATATTTATTTTTTTCCATAATAATTTCTCCATATATATATTTTACCAAATTATTTAATTTTTTTTAAGTATTAGTTACAATTTAATTAAGTTTTTATTAGATGTAAATTTTTGTCTAATTTTGTTAACTAATTAAAAGAGTACTTTGCAAAAGTAGACTCTTTTTTCATTATGTTATATAATTATATATATTAGAATATATAATTGGAGGTGTTTATGAAAAAAAGCAATTTTAATGTTTTGTTTTTATTTTTTGCTAGTGTGCTTGCTTTCTTTTTATTAACATTTCCTGTGTTTGCTGCAGAAAGGGTAACAGGAAGAATATCTTCTACTATTGGTGTTAAATTAAGAAGTGGGCCTGGAACGTCTTATGACAGAATAACAGGTGTTCCACATAATGCAAGAGTTACAATTCTTTCGTATGTAGATGGTGGAAGTAATAGTGGTTGTGAAGACGAATGGGCACAAATAATTTATGATGATACAAGTTTATCTTATACTGGATATATTTGTTCTACTTATATTGAAGATATTGAAACAGAAATAATTGAAGATCCTACTCCACCTGCTTCTTCAGAAATGGCAAATATGACAGAAGAAGAGTTTGAAGCTTATCTAGATAGTCAAGGATTTCCTGAAAGCTATAAAGTTAAATTAAGAGCGCTTCATAAAATTCATCCAACATGGATATTTAAAGGTGTAAAAACTGATTATACTTGGGATGAAGTGTTAGCTTTAGAAGGTGAACAAGGAAGAAATTTATATAATGTAAATCAATCTGCAAAGGAAAAAGGTCTTGAAGGGTATTTATCAACAGCTTCTGGAGATTATGATTTTGCAACCGATACTTTCTTAGCACATGATGGAGTTTACTGGTTTCAAGCTAATATTCAAACAATAGGTTATTATATAGATCCAAGAAATTTTTTAACTGAAAATTATGTTTTTATGTTCGAAGATTTATTATATGATCCAAGTTATCAAAATATTGATACAATAAATAAGATTTTGACTTCTGAATTTATGCAACAATATTCGCAATATTTTTTAGAAGCTGCTCAAACTTATAATGTATCACCAATGTTTCTTGCATCACTATCAAGACAAGAAGTTGGTCTTAGTGATACTAATATAGTTACTAATGGAAAAGCTGGTGTTTTATCTGATGGAGTTGATTACACAGGATACTACAATTTTTTTAATCATGGTGCTAGTTCTTCTCCAGATCCTAAGTTAAAGTCATTACAAGCAGCTAAAGAATATAAATGGGATAACCCAAGAATTTCTATCATTGAAGGAACTTATCTTATTGCTTACAATTATATTATGTGTGGCCAATATACTTCTTATTTCCAACGTTTTAATTTATCTCCTACAGCTACTAAAGGTATTTGGCATCAATATGATACCAATATAATTTCTCGTTTAAGTCCAGCATCTACTACTTTTTCTTCATATAGAAGCATGGGTATTTTAGAACAAGAATTTACTTTTTCTATCCCTATTTATGAGAATATGCCAGAGTCTACTACTCTTCCCAATTTAGGTAATCCTAACAATTGGCTTAAAGAATTAAAAGTAAATAATACTTTAGTTACTAATTTTAGCGGTGGTACAGTTGAATATTCTGTTACTGTTCCATATTCCGATAGTGTTATGATCGATGCTTCAACAGTTAATAGCAATGCTAAAATAGAAGGAATAGGTCAAAAAAAATTAACAGATGATAAAACAACTTTTGCAATAACAGTTACTGCTCAAAATGGAGATGTTAAAACTTATAACATTACAATAATTAGAGAAGAAGAAGAAAATATAGAAGAAGAATTAAAATTTACTGTTGTTGATGTTTTAAATTCAAGTGGACTAAAATACGATGATTATTATTTATGGAATATAACTTTAGCAACTGATGTTTCAGGTTTAATTAACACTTTGACAAAAGATTATAAAACAGTAAGTATTAATATACAAAACCGCGATAATCAAACTAAAAATGAAGGAACAATTGTTACAGGAGATAAAGTAACAATTTCTATAAATGGATACTCAAAAACTTTAGAAGTAGTTATCTTTGGTGACAACAGTGGTGATGGTAATATTTCAGCTATTGACCTACTTAATATTCAAAAACATATTTTAGGCTACACTACTTTATTAGGTCCATATTATCGAGCTGCTGATATAAATAAAGATTCTAATGTTTCAGCATATGATTTATTACAAGTTCAAAAACATATTTTAGGTTATATAAATATTAGTCAACAATAATTGAGGAGGTTACATGAAGTTTTTTAAAAAAATATCTTTAATAGTATTATTTGCAATAATAGCTATTTATAATATTACAAAGTGCGATGCTGCTAGTGCTTCTGTTAGTTTAACGTCTAGTACTAGTAAAGCGGTTGTAGGTAATTATGTTACATATACTGTTAAAATATCGTCATCTTCTCTACTTGGTAGTTTAGTTTATAAATTTAATTACGATACATCAAAGCTTACTTTGGTTAGTGGAACATTAAATGCTGCTCCTGTCTTCAGTGGTAAAGAAAAATCAGCAACATACACGTTTAAGTTTAAAGCGAAAGCTAGTGGAAGCGCTACTGTATCATTCGTTATTAATGAAGCTTTAGATTGGGATGGAAATAATTTAAGTATGAATAAAACGACTTCTAAGACCATTAGCATCATAACTCAAGCTGAATTAGAAGCAAGTTATAGTAAAAATAATTATTTGTCTAGTCTTAGTGTTGATGGTTATGAAATATCACCTTCTTTTAATAAAGATACTTTAGAATATTCTTTAACTTTAGAAAATGATATTCGTTTAATAAATATCTCTGGAACTAAAGATGATTCAAAATCTTCTGTCACTGGTCTTGGCGAACATACATTAGTTGAGGGTATAAATAAAATTGATATTATTGTTACGGCACAAAATGGTAGTACTAGAACTTATATATTGAATGTAACAGTAAAAGAACTTACACCTATCGTTGTAGATGTTAATGGTACACAGTACAATGTTGTTAGAAAAAAGGAACTTCTTACTTCACCAAACTCTTTGTATAAAGAAACAACTATAAAAATAAATAATGAGGATGTTCCTGCCTTTATAAATGAAATTACTAATGTTACCCTAGTAGGACTAAGTGACTCGGAAGGTAATATTAATCTTTATAGTTATAATAATGATGTATTTACTTTATATAAAGAATTTTCTTTTAATAAAATAATCATAACGGAAGAAAAACTTTCTAATATTCCTTCTGGTTATAATGAAGTAAAAATTACTATTAACAATCAAGAAGTAACTGCATATCAAAAAGATGATTCTTCAAACTTTTACTTAATTTTTGCTAAAAATATTGAAAATGGTCTTATTAACCTATATCAATACGATTCAAAAGAAAATACAATTCAATTATTTAATGAGCAAGAAAAAGAAGAAACAGATAAAATAAAAGATAAGAATAAGATTTACGAATATATTATCATTGGTATGGGAATCATATTAGTAGCAACTTATACTTATTTACTAGTAACAACATTAAAAACTGGTAAAAAGAGAGAAAAAAAGATTAAAAGTAACTCTAAAATAATTGATAAAGAAATTAAAGAAAAGGATGAGTTTACAGAAAATGATATAGAAATTACAAACTTACTAGAAGATACTAGTCAAGATATTGAAAATAGTGATAAAATAGAAGATGATGTTTCATTGGAAAAAGAAAAGAAAAAAAGAAAGAAAAGAAAGAAATAACATCTTCTTTTTTAATTCTTTACAAGGAGGTTTTATGAAGAAAAAAAAGATAAAAATAACAGGAATAATCTCTTTATTATGTGTTATTTTTAGTATTTATTTAATATATGCAATCTATAAATTCAGTCAAATTGAAACTGTTCTTAGATATTCAATTATCGGTATTATTGTATTATTAGACATTTTTATTATTTTAAAATTGTTTTTTAATAAAAAAAAGAAAAGATATATATACAACACTTTTTTAATATTAATTACTATTTGTTATATATTTTCTGGATTTTTTTTGAATAAAATATATTCTTATTTTTCTAATTTAAATAAAACTGTCATATATTCTACTAGTTTAGTTACTCTAGCAGATCGTGAAGATATAGATTTAATAACTTTAAAAGATGCTAATATTGGTATTATATCAGATAATGATGAAAAAGATAGATTACGTGAATTAGCATTAGAAATTGTTACTAATGAAAATTTATCTAAAAATAATAATATAGTGGATTTTGATAATTATACAACTATGATTACTGCTCTTTATGAAAAAGAACTAGATTATGCTTTTTTACCTACTAACTTTGCTGATATTTATAGTACAACTGAAGGTTTTGAAAATTTAAAAACTGATTTAAAAATTATTACTAGTACTGAAAAAGAAGAAACTAAAGAAGAAGCTCAATTATTAGGTAGCTCTAAAGATATTTCCGAACCATTTACAATTTTACTTATTGGCATAGATTCAACAACAGAAAACTTAAAACAAGCAGATTCATTTAATGGTGACTCATTGATATTAGTTACATTTAATCCTAAAACAATGACTGCTACAATGCTTAGTATCCCACGAGATAGTTATGTTCCAATTGCTTGTTTTTCTGGTCAATATGAGAATAAAATAACTCATTCTGCTTCTCGTGGAACAAGTTGCGTAATTAATACAATACAAAACTTTTTAGACATAAAAATAGATTATTATATGAAAATTAATTTTACTGGTCTTGTCGATTTAGTTGATACCTTAGGCGGAATTGATGTAGATGTGCCATATAGTTTTTGTGAACAAAATAGTAAACGTGAATTTGGTAACAGTACAATATATGTAAAAAAAGGATATCAAACTTTAAATGGTGAAGAAGCTTTAGCATTTTCAAGAAATCGTAAAAAAAATTCTGAATATTGTAGTAGTGAATGGACACAAGGAAATCGCGATGATTTTGTAAGAGGAAATAATCAACAAGCTGTTATACAAGCAATACTAAATAAAATGAAACAATTTACAGATATTACTAAAATTGACGATATATTAGAAGTAATTTCTAATAATTTAGATACTAACATGACAGAAGAAACTATATTTTCATTTTACAATATTGCAAAAGATGTAATGATTTCATCTTCTAATGATGAAGTTTTAACAATTCAAAAGTTATTTATTGCTGGTACTGGACAATATATATATGATGAAAATACAAAACTACAATTATGGAATTATATACCTAACAAAAAAAGTGTTGAAGAAGTTATTGAAGCCATGAAGATAAATCTTGGAGAAAAAGAACATTCTTTAATTAAAGAATTTAGTTATTCTATTAAAGATGGCTATGAACAAAAAGTAATTGGTGAAGGACCTTATGCTACTTATACTACTTATGATTTATTAATAGATTTAACTGATAAAACTTTAAGTGAAGCACAAAGTTGGGCTACTAAAAACAACATAAAATTAAATATTGAATATGTAGAAAATTCTAAATATAAGGATAATACAATATTAAGCCAAAACTATCCAGTTAATAAACGATTAGATTTAATTGATAATAAGACAGTAACCATAACTGTAGTAAAAAACAAAGAAAAAGAAGATGAAATAAAGAAAATAGATTGTTTAGAAGATACTGATAATAGTATATGTAGTATGCCAAATTTTGTATCTAAAACAAAAAAAGATGTTACTAGTTGGGGAAGTAAATTTTCTAATACAATTTCAATTTACTATGAATATGTAGAGTCAGACAAAGAAGCAGGCACAATAATTAGTCAATCAGTAAAAGAAGGAACTGCAGTAAAAGATATTGTAGATAAAAATACTACAATAACAATAACTATTGCTAAAGAAAAAGAAAATACTTCTGATGAAAATGATGATACTTCTGATGATAGTAATAGTAATAATGATTCTAATGAAAATTCTAATAGTTAAGTATGATAAAACGTCATACTTTTTTATTAACATTATTTTACTTTCTTTATTTCTTGTTTATATAAAATTATAGACAAAGATGCTATTTTATAGTATAATTTCATAGTTAGTTCTAAAAAGAAAGGAGAAAATATGACAAAAAAAACAAACGATACTAAAATTATTATTTTAGGAGGTTTGGGTGAAGTAGGAAAAAACATGTATTGTGTAATGCATGAAGATGAAATTATTATTATTGATTCAGGTATTAGTTTTCCCGATGGTGGTCTTTTGGGAATAGATTATATTTTACCAGATTTTTCTTTTTTAAAGCAGAATCAAGACAAAATTAAAGCATTAGTTATTACTCATGGTCATGAAGACCATATTGGTGGTATTCCATTTTTAGTTCAATCTTTAGAGATTCCAGCAATATATGCTCCTAATCAAGCTAAAGAATTGATTTCCTTAAAATTACAAGATAAAAATATAAGATATGATAATTTATTTGTATACGATGATAAAACTGTTTTAAAATTTAAACATATTCAAATAGAATTTTTCAGGACAACACATTCTATTCCAGATTCTCATGGTATTTTGATAAAAACACCTAATGGTAATATTGTAACTACAGGTGATTTTAAATTTGACTTTACTCCTATTGGTCCTATGGCCGATATTCATAAGATGGCAAGAATTGGTGAAAATGGTGTTGACTTATTAATTAGTGATTCAACAAATGCTTTAAATGAAGGAATGAGTATTAGTGAAACAAAAGTTGATAATGCTTTAAATGACATTTTTGATAAGTATACTACTAGAAGAATAATTATTGCTACTTTTGCTTCTAATATTTACAGGTTAAAACATATTATTGAAACTTGTTATAATCATGGCAGAAAAATTTGTGTTTTTGGTAGAAGTATGGAAAATAATATTAAGATTTCTATTGAAGGAGGATATATTAATCATCCAGATATCTTGATTGAGCCAGAAGAAGCTAATAATTTAAAACCTGGAGAAGTTACTATATTATGTACAGGTTCACAAGGAGAGCCACTTGCTGCATTGTCAAGAATTGCTAACGGTACTCATAAACAAATAAAATTAAGACCTGACGATATAGTAGTATTTTCTTCTTCACCTATACCAGGAAATGCTATTTCTATTGGTAATACTATAAACAAATTATATTTACAAGGTGTTAAAGTATTTACGAATACATCTTTAAATGAAATACATACATCTGGTCATGCTAATATGGAAGAGTTAAAACTTATGATTAGACTTATCAAACCAAAATATTTAATGCCTTTTCATGGAGATTATCGAATGCTTAAAAGTCACGCTAATTTAGGTGTCGAATGTGGTATTCCAAAGGAAAACACTTTTGTATTGCAAAATGGTGATGTATTAAGTTTATATAAACATACTATTACAAAATCTGAATCAATTCCAACAAGTGATATTTACATTGATGGTAATCGTTTAGGAGAAATAAATAGTGCTGTTTTACGCGATAGAAAAATTATGGCTAGCGATGGAATCCTAGTAGTTATTGCTAATATCGACATGAGGCATAAAACACTTTTGATAAGACCTAATATAACTACTCGTGGATTTG
Source organism: uncultured Bacilli bacterium (assembly GCA_944372425.1). GTDB lineage: Bacteria > Bacillota_I > Bacilli_A > RF39 > UBA660 > RUG13868. The sequence continues at coordinate 5,312 of CALVZC010000018.1, read as the reverse complement.
TATTAATAAATGAAAATGAAGCTTTAATAAAAAAGATAGAATCTATGTCAGAAAAAATTATTACAGATAAGCTTAAAGAAGAAAATGTTACTTTTTCTGATATTAAAGGGCAACTTATTTCAGAGCTATTCCCCTATATTTATGAACTAACGGGAAGGAAACCGATTGTGTTGCCAGTAATATTAGATATAAGAAAAGAAAATTAAAAAAAAAGAATATTACTAAGTATTCTTTTTTATTTTGCTTCTTCTTGCGCTCTTGTCTCTCTTATTACAGTAACTTTTATTGTTCCAGGATATTGCATAGTTGATTCTATTTTTTCTTTTACATCTCTAGCAATTTTATGTGCTCCTAAATCGTCAACCTCTTCAGGTTTTACAATTACACGTAACTCTCTTCCTGCTTGTACAGCATATGTCTTTTCAATTCCCTCTATTTCGTTTGCAACATTTTCTAATTGCTCTAAACGTTTAATATAATTTTCTAATGAATCATTTCTTGCACCTGGCCTAGATGCTGATAGGGCATCAGCTATAGCTACTATAATTGCAATTGTCGATTTTGCTTCTTGATCACCATGATGTGAAGCAATAGAATTGATTACTATATCGTTTTCATTAAATTTCTTAGCGATATCAACGCCTATCTCTACATGGCTTCCTTCTACTTCATGATCAATTGCTTTTCCAATATCATGAAGTAAACCTGCTCTTTTAGCAAGAATTACATTTTCACCTAACTCACTAGCAATTAATCCAGACAAATGAGCAACTTCTTTTGAATGCTCTAAAGCATTTTGCCCATAACTAGTCCTAAAATGTAATTTTCCAATTATTTCAATTAAATTAGGATCGACTTTTGTAATACCTAATTCAAATAAAGCGTCATTACCATAATCAATTATTTTTTGTTTCATTTCTTTACTAACTTTATCATATAACTCTTCAATTCTGGTTGGATGTATCCTTCCATCTTTTAATAATGTTTCCAAAGTTATTCTAGCAATTTCTCTACGTAGAGGATCAAAACTTGATAATACTACTGCTTCTGGAGTATCATCAATAATTAAATCAACGCCAGTTATCGCTTCTATCGTTCTAATATTTCGTCCTTCTCTACCTATAATTCTTCCCTTTAATTCATCATCTGGTAATGAAACTACAGTTACTGTTTGCTCGTTAGCAATATCAGCCGCATACCTTTGCATAGAAACTGCAAGCAAATTTTTTGCTTTTTTATCAACTTCTAATTTAGCTTCATCTTCTCTTTCTTTTATATACAATGAAATCTCTTTAGTCATTGCTTCTTCAACTTTTTTCATTACTTGCTTTCTAGCTTCTTCTTTACTTAATTTAGCTATTTTTGTTAATTGTTCTAATTCTTCTTGTTTTAATTCTTCTATTTTTGCATACTCAGATTGGATATCTTTTTGTGACTCAATTATCTTCTTTTCTTTTTCTTCCAAAGCTAATTCTCTTTTTTGAAATAATTCATCACGTTTATCAAGACTATTTTCTCTTTGAATAAGTCTGTCTTCAGATAATTTTATATCTTCTTTTTTTTCTTTTATTTCTTTTTCAGCTTCTAATTTTGTTTTGTGAATTTCTTCCTTTAATTCAAATAAAGAATCTCTCTTTGTTTTTTCAGCTTCTTTTTTTGCTTTTTCAATAATTTCTTCTGCTCTTTTAGTAGAATTATTCATTTTTGTATTTATAACATAATAAGCTATTAAAAATCCTGTTGATATTCCAACCACAACTAGCAAAATAGAGAATAATATTTCCATATACTTGCCTCCATTTTCTAATTTGTATATTTTGTATATTAAACATATAATTAATATCACTAATTCTATTGTAGAATTTTTTAGCAATATTGTCAAAATAAATTTTTAAAAGTTATATTTTATAAAAAAAAAGAAACTATTTTTCTTCTTCTTTCTTTTTATTTTTATTATCTGAAATTCCATAAAATTCACGAGTTTTTTCTTCAATTTCAGCACACAAATCTTTTTTATCTTTTAATAATAATTTAACGTTTTCCTTGCCTTGACCAATTTTCTCTCCATTATAAGAAAACCATGCACCACTTTTTTCAATTATATTTGCATTGACAGCTAAATCAATTAGCTCTCCTTCATGGGATATACCTTCACCATACATAATATCAATTGTTGCTGTCTTAAATGGCGGTGCAACTTTATTTTTAACAACTTTTACAGTAGTCTTATTTCCAACAATCCCTTCTCCTATTTTTAATTGTTCACTTCTTCTTACTTCCAATCTAATAGTAGAATAGAATTTTAAAGCTCGTCCTCCTGGAGTTGTTTCTGGATTTCCAAACATTACTCCAACTTTTTCACGCAATTGATTTATAAAAATTGCAATAGTCTTAGTTTTATTAATTGCTCCAGATAATTTTCTCAAGGCTTGACTCATTAGTCTAGCTTGTAATCCAACGTGTGAATCACCCATTTCACCATCTATTTCAGCTTGTGGTACTAATGCTGCTACCGAATCAATTACTATTATGCTTACAGCCTCACTTCTAACTAACGCTTCACATATTTCTAATGCTTGCTCTCCTGTATCAGGTTGTGATAATAAAAGTTCGTTAATATTTACACCTAAATTTTTAGCATAAGTAGGATCTAGTGCATGTTCAGCATCAATAAATGCTGCTCTTCCACCCTTTTTTTGCACTTCTGCTATGGCGTGTAAAGCAAAAGTTGTTTTTCCACTAGATTCTGGACCATATATTTCAATAATTCTTCCTTTAGGATATCCACCAACACCTAAAGCAATATCTAATGATAAAGATCCACTTGGACAAACATCGACTTCCATATGTTTGCTTTCACCTAATCTCATAATAGAACCTTTTCCAAACTGTTTTTCTATATCACTTAAAACTTGTTCTAAAGTTTTATCCTTTTCTGTCATTTTATTCATAATTACCTCCACATTTTTACCTACAAATTAATAATACACTATACTTTTTAAAATTGCAACATATTTTTTCGAACAATTGTTTGTTTTTTTATTTTTATAATGTTGTTAGCGTAAAAAAAAGAATTTCTATTTAAGAAATTCAAAAATTTTAACTTATTTTTCTTCAATTATTAATTTTTTATTAATGTTGTAATATTGTATCATTGATACAATAGACATAATAGTTGCAAAATATAAGAAGAATTCTGCTACTCTTAATCCAATTAACTCAAAAGGTAAATTCCCAAAAAATATTAATATAACTCCAATCATTAAGGATGCTGTTTTTAATTTACCACTTTTTATTGCTGCTACAACTTTCCCTTTAGCTGCTGCCTCCATCTTTATTGTATTTACTAATATATCTCTTACAACTATTACAACAGGTATTATTGCATCTATTTCGTTTAAAGAAGTTAGTATTATTAAAACAGAATTTACTAATATCTTATCAGCGATTGCATCTAACATTTTTCCAGTATTAGTTATAAGTCCCTTTTTTCTAGCTATATATCCATCAAGAAAATCTGTTAGGCTAGCAATTATAAATAAAATTCCTGATATTATATACCTCAAATTCAAATCAACATCAACAATTGTCACATCAGGAAAGTCAATACCTATTTCATAAAACGGAAAACAAAGAATTATTATTATAATTATTGACAAAACAATTCTTGTTATCGTTAATTTATTGGGTAAATTCAAAATAATCACCTTTATCTTTCATGTCCAACAATTCATTAGTTATTTTTTCTTCTTTTGGAATCAACATATTTATTGTTATAATCACAATTATAAATATTAACAATATAATTGTAAAGAACAAATACACAAAATTTTTATTTACTTTTTTTTGCTTAACAATAGTATAAGGTGATGACACTTTTTTAGTTTCAGACTTTTTTTCTTTATTTCGTTTTTTTTCAGCTTCTAATATATCAGATAAAGATATTTTCGAAGTATGTTCAAATAAAAAGTCATTAAACTCATCAGCAACATCTTCAGGATTTAATCCTAAATATTTAGCATATGCTTTTATTTTTTCTTTAATACCTAAAACATCTTTAAAAGCTCTTATATTACCTGCTTCTAAGTTTTCCAAAATAAAACTATCAATATTCAAATCATCACTAGCTTCTTCGATGCTGACACCATTATTAATTCTTGTTTCTTTTAAATACTCACCGAGTTCTTTCACGTAAACACCTCATCAAAAATAATACTTTATAAGCCATGTTCTGTACCTATTTCTAGGTGGCAAACATTTATCTACTAATTTTCATTAGTCCTTAACTCTGTTTTATTCCTTCGTTAAAGCTCCTCTACCAAAATTTGAGTTTCTCACTCGTGGGGTTTATCACGTTCCACTTCCATTGTTTCCAATTTCCTCGTCACTATGACACTTTATAATTACTTTAGCCATATCTTAAGACTTAGGCTATTTCATCGCCGTTAGCAAAATGCTACCTAGAGTTATTTTTTTCTCTAGCACGAACACTACAAACATCGCAGTTTGTGTGAGCATGGACTTTCCTCTATATTCTAAAATATAGCGTTTGCCAAAATATTATTCATCTTTACCATATACAATTTTTTCAAGCTGTGATAGTCTTCTTATAACATCGACATTAGAAATGTTTTTATTAGAATCGTCACCTTCTGATGCTTTTGCAATCTCGATACTTGTTTTCAAGTTACGAATTTCTTGTTTTAAACTCATAATTTCATCTAAAAGTTCTTCTTTTTCTTTGTCATACTGTTTTAGAATTTTAAAAAATTGTTCATAATCACCAATAATAAGATCAAGATATTGATCTACTTCTTTTAATCTATATCCCCTAGTATCAATTTTAAATTCTTTTTCCAAAATATCTTTTGGGGATAAATTAAACTGATCCTGATACATCTTATCACCAATCCCTTACGATTATTATTATCTTATAAAATAGCTATTTTGTCAAATATAACCATTGATGTTTTCAACTAAATTTTATACTTTATATGTACCCATCTTTGCAATAATTTAGAATGTTTAGTATTATCTTCCATTCTGTTTAAAACTAAAACTAATTCTTCTTTTCTCATAAATGCTCCTTTATTAACTACTATAAAAATATAACATAAAAATTTAAAAAATCTATATATTCGACAAAACTAGTCTTTTTTTGATAATATATTTTATTTTTTAATATTTTAACAATATTTCACTTATTTTATGAAATTTGTCATTAATTAATTAAAATGGTTGAATTAAAAAGTAAGTTCCCGATAGTAGAAAAATTAAAACTTTTAAAAATTAAGTTCCCATAAATAGTGAGA
>CALVZC010000017.1 GCA_944372425.1 uncultured Bacilli bacterium | reverse complement strand
ATCCTAATTTTGTGAAGAAAAAAATATAAATAATAATTTTTCCCTTTATTTCCATATTTTTCTTTTTTATTTTTTTTTACTCTTTTTTACTGATATAATTTTAAAATAAAAAAAAAGAAAATGTTTACTCTTCTTTTTTATATATTATAATTGTTTATTTTTCTTATTTTTTACTTTTGAAATTTCATTTTTCCTTTTTTTTATAGCTTCTTCTTCAGTAATTCCCATTTGTGATAAATAATACTCTGAACATACCTCTTTCGCTGGACCTATTTTTACAATATTTCCATGATCTAACCAAATCACTTTATCACATAATTCTTTTATACTATCGATAGAATGAGACACAAAAAGAACAGTAGTTCCACCTTTTATTAAGCTTAACATTTTATTTTTACTTTTCTGTTGAAATTTTATATCACCAACTGACAAAATTTCATCTACAATTAAAATTTCTGGTTCAACAATCGTAGATATTGAAAATGCCAATTTAGCAACCATACCTGAAGAAAAATTTTTTACTGGAACATCTAAAAAATCTTGCAACTCAGAAAAATCTACAATTTCATTAAATTTATCATTTAAAAATTTTTCTGAATAACCCAAAACAGCACCATTTAAATATATGTTTTCTCTGGCAGTTAATTCTGGATCAAATCCAGCTCCTAGCTCAATCATTGGAGCAATTGTTCCGTTTACAACAACATTACCTTTCGTCGGTTTCATAACACCACTAACTACTTTAAGCAAAGTGCTTTTCCCAGCACCGTTACTTCCTATTAATCCTACAACTTCACCTTTTTTTACATTGAAACTTATATTATTCAAAGCCCAAAAGAATTCTCTTTTTCTTCTTCTTTTTTTATCAAAAAATGAAATAAACATATTTTTAAAAGATGATCCTTTATCTATTCCCAAATCAAATTTCATTGAAACATTATTAACTTTTATCATATTTTATTCTTAATTAAACGAGTTGTTCGTTTTAATTTTTTCCTTTCTATAAATATTTTTATACATAATATATAAACTTATCTTGATTTTTTTTGAATACAATAGCTCCAATAGTAAATGTTGCTATACTAATTAAAAGCATAACAATTATTTCAATCATTGAAGGAGGATTTCCATAAAGAATAATCGATCTAGCACCATTTATAAATATATATAATGGATTTAATTTAAATATAGGTTGCAATGCTGTAGGTATTATTGAAATATCATAAAAAACAGGTGTAACATAGTTCCATATTGTAATTATAATGCCATAAATATAAAACATATCTCTTAAAAATACAGAAATACTAGATAAAAGAAGGCCTATTCCCATTGTAAAAAACATTAAACAAATAAATATATAAGGCAATACTATATACCATATATTAATTATGCATTTTGTTTCCCCACTACCAGTAAATAATATTATTGCCAATAATGGAATAAGGGTTAAAAGAAAATTTATACCTACGAATAATGTTTTTGCAATTGGAAAAATATATTTAGGAATATATACTTTGTTAATAAGTGAAAAATTAGTTACAACTGATGTCATTGCCGTACTAGTTGCCTCATTAAAATAATTAAACATTACTAGTCCTGTCATTAAGTACACTAAATAATTTACCCCTTCTACACTAACTTTAAACATTTGTGAAAAGACCATAGCCATTACTAACATCATAAGAACAGGATAAAGTAAGCTCCAAACTATTCCTAAAATACTTCTTTTGTATTTTACCTTAAAATCTCTTAATATTAATTGTTTCATTAAAAAAGTATATCTATTAAAATTTGAAAGTATATTCTTTATTGTTTTCATGTCTTCCTCCTAATTATTGCACAAAACAATTGTATCATATATAATTATTTTTAACAAATATTTGTTTCCCTTACTATGTCATAAAATATCGATGGAATAACTGATTCGAATTTAATTTTCTTTCCAGATACAGGATGGATAATTTCCAATATGCTAGCATGAAGCATCATTCTTGAAAAATTTTTATTTTTTATTCCATATTTATTATCACCTAATATTGGATGACTTATGTTATTCAACTGAACTCTTATTTGATTTCTTCTACCACTATTTATTTTTACCTTTAATAAGGAATATTTACCATTTGTTTTTATTTTTTCATAATTAGTTATTGCCAATTTTCCAGTATTAGATATATAAGTTACCAATTGTTTATTTTCTTGCAAATAATTTATTAATGTATCTTCATTTTTAGTATCACCTACTACAACAGCATAATAAATTCTGTTAGCTGTTTCATTCCATTTTTTTTGTAAAATATTTTTTATTATCTCACTTTTGGCAAATAATATCACCCCAGAAGTATCCTTATCAAGACGATGAACAATAAATATTTTATTATTAGCATTTTCTCTTTTTACATACTTTGATATAATGCTATATAAATTATAGTTATTATCTTTATTCTTATCTGTAGCAATTGTTAAAATTCCACTTGGTTTATCTATTACTATAATTGATTTATCCTCATATATAATATTTATTTCTTTTGACAAATTAGAGTCTATAATATTATTTTTTATAATTACAATATCATTTTTTTTCAAAATATAATCATAAGAAGTTACAATTTTATCATTTACCTTAATCATTTTTCTTTTTAAAAGACTTTTAACATTGTTTTTAGATAATGACGATAATTTTTCTCTTAAAAAAGAATAAAGTTCCATTTCTTTATCTACTATAATTTTCTTATTCATAACTCCTCCATTAATTGACAAAATAAAAAAGAATTTAATAACAGAATTCTTTTTTTATATAATTAAAATCTAAACTTTACTTTTTCTTATGCACTAATTTTGGTTCTGAGCTTTCAAGCGAATAAATTGTTTCTTTTTCTCCAACATCATTATAAATTTCAGTATATAAAATATCATCAGGTCTTGTTTCTACATAAGGTTCTTCATCTATATCATAACCTTCTGGGAAATCTAATAAAAGTCTCATACTTCCATCTTTATATACGATTACACGCTCAAGTTTCGGATCTTCAAGTTTCGTTTCTTTTTCTGAAGTATTTGGTATAGATTTAACAGTTAATTCACGATTATTATCTTTTGATAAATGCATACCTATACCGCAACTTATAATTGAACCAACAATAACTCCTAATACAAAATTTTTAATTCCACTTTTACTTTTCATATTAATCTATTTACCCCCTCATTTATGTGTTACATTATATCATATAAATAGAAAAATGTCAACTTGACAATTATTGCAAAATATAAGGATTACTACTAGTACCATTACCACTAGCAATTTTTACATTATTTGAAATACTTATAACTGGTCTAACACCAGAAACATAGTCAATTGAATGTGATGTAACCTTACCATCAACTGAAATAGTATTAATAAGTGTGTCGGTTGCATTTGATAATGTCCAATATTCTCCAGAAGCTATTGGCAATGTATACATGTCTCCTATTCTAGGTATTCCAATTAAAGTATTAATAATATTTCCCGATGTACAATATGAAGAATATTTTGTTGTATTAATAAATATAGAAATACAAAAATCAGCTGAAGTTAATTTATTTTTATCTTCTGTGCTAAAATTATTATACCATTCATTATTTAATAAAATTCCTATTTTAGATCCAGAATTATATGAATAAACTATTGTATCATCAAAGTTTGTAGTAACTGGTAAATTATCATCTAAAATAAGCTTAGTGTAATTTTTATCAGTTTCAATAATTCTATACTTGCTTCCTGCAAAAGTTACATACTCGCCAGCATATCTAGTATTAAGAAAAGTTCCAGAATTTGCAATAGTATCTCCCTCAAGTTTGTATGGATTGTTTTTTGTACCATCACCTCCAGCAATATAAGTCACATTAGATTTTAACACAATTGAAGGTCTAATACCTAAAAAATTAGCAACTGATATATTTTGAAGAGAATTATCATTTGTAACATACCATGAATTTGTAGAATTAGCCATTGAAGCAAGCCACCAATTATAATTTGTAAGCAAATAAGATTTTACTTTATTAAACTCATAATAATTTAAAAGTCCGACTTTAGATTGAATGATATTAGTATTTGCTGGTTTAGAACTATCAGAAACAGAGGTATAATTCCAATTGTCAGTATATAAATATAAATCAGGAGTTCTAAGAGTAGATAAAAATTTATTATTCAACCAAATATCAATATTGCTATTATAATATTCAGAAGAAATATTATCATATGGCAGTAATGTTACAACTTCATCTGAAATCAATTTAATTGTTTTGTTATTATTATTATAACTAATAGCACGCCATAATTTTCCAGAATATAAAATGTAATTGTTAGGATTGTCACCAGTAATAAAATATGTTTCACTATCATCAGTCTGGGATTGTAGCTTAGAAATATCATCATATAAAACATTTTTTGCTTCAGCAACATACTTATCACAAGTACCTTTCTTTTCAATTAAATTTGAATAGGCAACTTTTTTACCATTAACACATATTAAACTTATTTCTGTTGAGATTTTACCTTTATCATTTTTTATTCTTATATCAACATAATCACGGCTAGAATCAATATCATCATATTCAGAAAGAATAAATTCAGATGGACTTCCACAAACTATTTTCTCATCATCAAACTCTTTTATATATGAATTTGAAATTAAATCTGAAAGAGTTATGTCTTCTATACACCCAGAACCACTTACTCCACCTAAATCATCTGTTCTAGTCTTAGAATATAAAATACTAGCCTCTTCTACAAGTTCATAATACTGACTAAATTTTTTTTCTGAATTACCTTTAATTAATCTAACTGTAGCGGGAAAAGCTATTAATAACAACATTCCAATAATTATAACTACTCCAATCATTTCGATTAATGTAAACGCTTTATTTTTGCAATTACAGAACACAATAACCACCTATCCTCTATTCTAATTTAATTATAACATAGTATTCAATAATTTAAAATATTTAAAACAATTATAAATAAAACTAAAATCTTAATTTTTATTTAAAAGTAAAACCTTCGTTTGTCTTTGATAGATAAACGAAGGTCATATAACAATTATTATTTTTATTAAACACTTAATAATTCTTCTTCTTTTTCTTTTAATTTTTCATCAATTAATTTATTATATTCATTTACTAGATCTTGTATTTGATTAGTTTTAGATTTTTCTACATCTTCTGGCAATTTTTCTTTTTCAATTTCTTCTATAATATCTCTTCTAATATTTCTAATAGCAACTTTTCCTTCTTCGGCAATAGCTTTTGCCTGCTTTGTCAATTCAATTCTTCTTTCTTCTGTTAAAGGTGGGATAATTATTCGAATTGATTCCCCATCATTATTTGGCGTAATGCCTAAATTTGCTTCAAAAATTCCCTTTTCAATAGCATGCAAAGAACTACGATCAAATGGTTTAATAAGTAATTGACGTGCTTCTGGAACAGATATTGTTGCTAACTGCTTTAACGGAGTATCAACTCCATAATAAGATACCATTACAGAATCTAATATATTAGGATTAGCTCTACCAGCTCTTACTGTTGTAAATCTTTTTTCTACATTTTCTATAGCTTTTAACATTCTTTCTTCAGCATTTTTAATTAAATCTTCATTCATTTATTATTTCTCTCCTTAAAATAATTTTACTATATATTTTTTATTTGTAAATATGTTATATTTCTTTTCTTTCAACTTTTATTAATACTTTCCAACTTTCTAAAAACTTTTCTACTTCTCTACACAATAATTGAACTTTTTTTCCTTTAAACAAGTCATGATAATATCCTTTAACCTTGACAAAAACTTTTTTCTTACTAGGAAATTTATCAAAAACTTTTTCTGATGACGAAAAAGGTACCAATTGATCCATATCCCCTTGTAATAATAATACAGGAATATTTATGTCTAAAGGAGTATCTTGATATTTTTTTATAAGTTTCATAAATTCTGATAATGCTGTAATAGGAAGCTTTCTAATTCTTGTAAAAAATTCATTAGAACTATAAGACTTTATTAAATTTGGACATTTTAACGTAGCATTAAGTAGTCCCCCTTCTTCAGCTGATGCTATATGTGAAAAAGCTGGAGCTGCTAAAACTAAACGCTTTACTTCTTTATATTTAGAAGCTAGATAGCATGCAATAACTCCACCCATACTATGTCCTATTACATATATATTTTTATATCCATTGTTAATTAAAAATTCTAGCTGTTTTTCTGACTCCTTTATCCAAGCTTCACATGTTGCTTTTTGTCTTATTTTAACATCATGCCCTGGTAATGTAAAAGAATAGACATCAAATTTATTATTTAATTGTAAATAATTAGCTAAAATTTCTTCATCATAAGTACCACCAGCTAATCCATGAATTATAAGTATTGCTTTTTTAAACTTTATCATTTTTAACCACTACCCTCTTTGCAATTTTCTCTCCAAACTTTATTTTTGTTTCAATATCATTTAAAGAATTATTTAAAATGTCATCATCAATTTTTATAACATTTTCTTTTACTATTACAATAACAGTAGACCCACCAAATAAAAAATAACCTTTTTCTTCTCCTTTTATGAATTTATCTATCTTATGATTAACAATTTTACCAACCATTAAAGCTCCTACTTCCATATATATAACTTTTCCGAAATTTTTCGTTTTTAAAATTGAAAATTCTCTTTGATTTTCTTGAAAGATTTTATGATTTCTAAATGCAATTGGACCAACTGTATGAAATTTACCATTAATCTTTCTATTTTCTAACACAATACCACTATCTATAAAGTGATAACGATGATAATCATCTACAGATAGTCTAAACACCATAAAATAACCATTATTATATTCCTCAGCAAGTATTTCATCTCTTAATATTTCGCAAAGAGTATATTCCTTTCCCTTTACATTAAAAGTTCTATTTTTATTTATTTTATATACAAGTAATTTTGAATCACAAGGTGCTATAAAATCATTATTTAATTTTGAAAAAGGACGTTTAGTTAAATCTATTTTTCTAGAAAAAAAGTCATTAAATGATTTATACTTTTTTTTAGGATATTCTTTCATATCAATAGAATTACACTTAATAAATTTAGAAATGTGTTTAGTAGAAATATTAGTATTCATATATTTTCCAACTAATAATGAAAAAAATCTTTTAATAGCAAACCACAAAATTATTTTTCCAAAAACATTGTCATACAAAAAAGTTGCGCCCCTAGGATAATTTTCTTGATAAATTTTTCCAGTTTTTCTTATAACTACTTTACTCATAAATATCCTAAATAAATATAAAAATTAATATGAATACAATAGCAGTAATTGCTAAAATAGGATAAGCTTTTCCCTTAAGTTTAGGAATCTTAATATTAGCAACAAATAAAAATGCTGTTAAATAAACTAAAATAATATAGATAATATGATATACAGAACTTGTCATCCAATTAGATAATAACCATATAAAAGGAAAAGTAACAGATGTAGATGTTACAGGTAAACCATTATAAAACTTTACTGGTGCATCATCTTTCTTATTACTAACTAAAACATTAAAATGAGATAATCTCTGAATACCAGCCATTGCTAATAGAACATATCCTAATACATGATACCATTCATTTAAACCAAGTGCATAACCAAAAACAATTGGAAAAGCAACAAAATTAATTATATCGGCCAAAGAATCTAATTGTATACCAAACAAAATATCATCTTTTGTTCTTTTACACATTCTAGCAACTTTCCCATCAAACAAATCACATATTCCTGCCAAGATCAAACATATCATTGAATATTTTTGTTCCAATGAAAAAGCAAAATACATTCCTAAAATTGCAAAAACAACTCCTATATATGTAATAATTAATGACTTATTATACCTACCAATAAACATAAAAACCACTTCCTATAAACAACTTATCTAATATATAGTATACCACATAATAATAAAAAAAGAAAAATATACCTATAAAATTCTATTCGCAATATTTAAACAATATTTATTTTATATTATTTTTACTAAAAATATCTTGCAATTCAAATCGATACTTTTGATTACATTCTGGATATTTATTTTTATCTACTAATGATGAAAAAGAATCAATAGGTCTTGCAAAAAGTTCATTATTATCATATAGACCACGATAAATAACCATTTTTTCTCCTGATTCTGAATCTATTGCAATATCTTCAACAATATAATAATTACCTTTAAAATGTTTGTAAATGCCATGTATTTTTACTTTCATAAATCTACCTCTTTAATTTATTTAACTTTTCATTAATAATTTTAATTCTCTCTAATTTAGCTTTATTATCTATTTGGTATTTACCATCTCTAAATATTACTATATCACTTTCTTTTACTTTTGGAAGTAAAGAAATATCTATTTCAATTATATTGTTATTTTTAATATCTTCTAAAACAACAATATCATCTTCTATTCTATCAACTGAATAATACATAAATTCACCTTCTAATTACCATCAACTGAAACATCCACTGTTTGAACGTTTATTCTATCACCATCTGATGTAAAAATTAATGTTCCATCTTTCGAAGTCAAGTAAGTTTTTACTTTAAGTTGATTAAGCCTTTCTAAAGTTATATCATCAGGATGATTATAACTATTATTATTGCCAACTGAAATAACAGCATATTTAGGGTTTACTTTATTTAAAAAATCAAAAGAACTACTATATTTAGAACCATGATGAGCAACTTTTAAAACATCACTATCAATTGAAGAATTTAAAATTAAATTTTCTATCTCACTAGATATGTCACCAGTAAATAAAAATGAAACATCGTTGTATGTCAATTTTAAAACAATAGAAGTTAAATTCAAATCAGAATCATCATTTCCAACATATATTACTTCAATAGTTGATTCTCCTAATGAAAATGACTCTCCAATTTCAGGTACATCAAAATAGATATTTTTGTTATCTAATGCAACTAAAACATCTTCAAAAGTTTTAGTTGTTGTAATTACATCAGGCATGTAAAAAGTACCAATATCAAAATTATTTATAATATCATCCATTCCACCAATATGATCTTCATGTGCATGAGTACCAACAACATAATCAAATTTTTTAATTCCTAATTTTGTAAAATAGTCTACTAACAAACTTCCATCAGCATTATTTCCAGCATCAATTAACATATATTTATCTTCACTTTTAATTAAAATAGAATCTGCTTGTCCAACATCAAGAAAATATACCGTCAAATAATTATTTTCAATCTTTTCATTATTATGATTATTACTTTCAATATTATTAGAAAATATATTAGTTTTTATTTTATCGATAAAATCATTATCAATATTTAAAATAAAAAATAATGATAATATAAATAAAAATGCAATACTACTTTTAAATTTTTTACTTCTTTTTCTCATAGACTATCCTCTATTAAAATAATACCAAAAAAAAATTATTATAACAATAATTTTTTATTAATCATTACAATCTGTACAAAGATTATTACTTACTTTAGCAATCATTTCTTCTAATCTACTCTTTAATGCATTAATACTATCTGTATCCCAATATTCATCAGGTGTATCAAATCCTTTTGTATCCCATGAAGTTTCATCATCAAATCCAACTATTTCACCTTTATAAACTGCTATAATACTTGGAACATAAATTTTTTTGTTACCTTCTTCATCATATTGCAAATAATCACTGATTAAACTAATTGTCTTTTGATAATCTTCTGTTTTATTATTTCTATCTTCTAATATATTGGCATAATATATTTTTTCTAATTCATAATCTTTTGCCACATCATTCAAATAAACAACATATCTTTGACACCAAGGACATTCTGGAAATCCTAAATAAACAATACCTGTACCATTTTCCAAAATTTTATTAATTTCACTTAGACTACGGTAAACAAAAGGATTATCACTATCAATTTCTGTATATTCTTCGCTAAACTTTTCACCATCAGATTTTTCAAGAACATCTTTTGATTTCTCATAAACTGCAAATATAGCAAAAGCCGCTGCAATAACCATAAAAATCACAATAATAAAATTTTTTTTCATAACTACCTCCAATACAATATCAGTATAACAAAATAAGAAAAAATAAACAATATACTTAAAGTTGAATAACTAAACTTTAAGTTGAATTTAAAATTTACAACTATCTTCTAAATTTAAAGGGACTTCATATACAACAACCTTTTCATCATCATTTATAGCTTTTATTTCTAAGTACAAACTATTTTCCAAATAATCTTTACAATTTTGTTTATAGTTATCAACATTAATCTTAAATTGCTTAAAAAAGTCTTCTAAAGTTATTTTTTCTTGACTACCACAATCTGTTATTAAAATTTTCTCATTACCAATTTCTTCATAAAGTGAACAGCTAACAAGTTGATAAGTTGTCTTATCATCTCCCCCACAATACTCTACATTCGATATATATATAGACGACTTATTTTGATTATAAGCAATACTTCCAGAAATTGTAAAATTACTACAATTTGTAGATAACATCTTAAAACTAAAATCGTTATCACGGGACATAAAAAACATAATACTAATAAAAGCAATAACTCCTAAAACAATTATTAAGCTAGTAAAAAACAAATAATCTTTTTTCTTTTTCTTATTGCAAGAAAGTACTTCGTCTAAATCTATTTTATAATCATCACATATTTTTTTTAGAATAGAAATATCTGGTAAATTTCTACCGTTTTCCCATTTTGAAACTGCTTGATAAGTTACGTTGTATTTATAAGCAAATTCTTTCTGAGTCATATTATTTTTTATTCTAATATCTTTAATTATTTTTGAAATTTTTCCTTGATCCATAAAAATCACCACAATTCTTCTATTAAATAATAATAACATATTAATGTGAAAATTTCTTTAAAAAATTATAAAATATACATAATAAAATATTTTACAAAAATATATTTTTTTGTTAAAATAACTATATAACTTGCCGATTTAGTTTAGTGGTAAAACAAGTCATTGGTAATGACTAGAGGCCAGTTCAATCCCGGCATTCGGCACCAGATTGATACCAAACTCTAACTTTTGTAGTCGGAGTTTTAATTTGCACAAAATTATGATAAACTATTTATATAAATTAAGTTGTTTATGTAATTTAGAAAACACACTTGCAAATTGGCAAAATCAATTTTATATTATTTGTAATAATATAGGGAGTTTTATATGGACTAGTGAAATGGGTATCATATCAGCAAAAGATATTAGTGATGGTCACCATACATTTAGAGAAATATATAAGGAAAGGTTAATTTTGTTTTGTGTAATTTGTAATATTTTTCCTGAATTATCGTGAAAAGCAAAAAAACATTTTGATGAGGAAAACGATCCAATGTATGAAGGGGATTTTATTGCAGGTATAAATACTCCAGAAGGCGTAGCAACATATCATATTAAATTAGAATACTGGGATTTATTTGATATTTCAGAAATTGATAGAGCACCAAAATATGATAATTATACTTCAGAAGATGTTATGAATAGAATATTATCATTAACTAAAAATAATCAACACAGAAAAAAATTAGAATTTATTCTACTTTTTTTCCTTAAGGTACCATATATATTGATACTCGGACTTTTTATTTGAGAGTAATAATTACTAACAGAAATTTTTTTATAAAAAATGAATTTCAATAAAATAGCAATTTAACAAAACTATTAAATATTTATTAATAATACTCAAAATTTTTGTTTAATAAAATAAGAATATAAAAAATATTGTAAAAATATTTAAAATAAATTTTCAAATATTTTTTTTATCATTATCTTTACAAATATCAGCTATTGAAAAGTTAATAACTTTTTTTAAATCATCTAATTTAACAGATACTTGGTATCCTATTTTACCAGCACTAAATATAATTTCATCATTGATTAATGCCTTACTATCAATAATTATTGGAAACTCTTTCTTCATGCCAATTGGAGAACATCCACCATGTATATAACCAACAATTGATAATAAATCTTTTGACTTTACCATCTCTATTGTTTTTTCTTTAACAGAAAAAGCTGCTTTTTTTAAGTCCAATTCATCATCAACTGGTAACAAAAAAACATAATATTTTGTTGTTTTTCCAATGGTAACTAACGTTTTAAAGATTTTTTTAAATTCAATATTTAATATTGTAGCTACTTCAACGCCACTTATTGCATTTGTTTTACTATAATCATAACTACTATACTTAATGTTATTTTTTTCTAAAATACGCATAACATTTGTTTTTTTCATAAAAAATTACCACCTTACATTAATTATTTTAAAAATAAATTACCTAAATTTTGTCTTGGCAATAATATTTTCATTTTCTTTTTAGAACTTATAACAACAGGATTTTTTATATTATCTAATATTTCACCATCTTTGCACCATGTTGGTATATTGTCATCATGAAAAAAAATTTTCATTTCTTCAGTTCTTAGAAAATTAAAATTTGAGTTATTTTCGCCATGTTTTGCAATAAGAGAAAAAAGTTTGGAAATCATATCAAATCTATTGTTAATTTTTGCCATAATAACCTCAAATTTTCCATCATCAAGTAATACGTTTCGATAAAAGCCATTTGTCCCAGCAATTTTGGAAGAATTAGTAACTAGAAAAAAAGAACATTCCAAATCAAAAATTTTCCCATTATTAATATAACTAATTCTATAATTTGGAATCCTTTCTTTAAATTTTTTCAATGCCATAATTAGATAAGCTAAATAGCCATATTTTTCTTTCATTTCTGCCGATGTAATATATGGAACATCTAAAAATTTTCCAAAACCAACTGTATATGTAAATGGTATTCCATTAATAGTTCCTAAATCTACATTTTTAATTTCGCCATTTAAAAGGCCTTCCAAATCATTAACAATATTTAATGAATAACCATACATAGCTCCTATGTCGTTTGCAGTACCTGCTGGAATATGTGAAATCAAAATAGGATTGTTTCTCTTAGCATTACCACTTACAATTTCACTAAAAGTTCCATCTCCTCCAATAGAGATTATCAAATCAACATTTTTTACTTCGCTAACTAACTTTTCAGCATGACCTTTATATTCACTACAAACAAAATTACTTTGATATCCATTACATTTTAAAATTTCTAAACACTTACTTTTAAAATTTAAATTTTTAACTCTTCCGCTATTAGGATTACATATTATCAAGCTATTTTTCATATCTTCCTCTTTAATTATAAATTATTCTTGTAATTAATTATGCTAATATTTTTCGTTTTACTAAGCACTTCATAAACATATTGCTCTTTTTTAGTTAATATATCAAAAAAAGTTTTCAAATATATTAAAAATACAAATAAACATAAAAATACAGACATAAGTGAAATTATTTCATTCGACTCTTGTATTTTTCTACTCCAATTAATAATATCGTAAATTTTAAAATATATAATATAACGTAAAATGTACCTTGCAAAGACTTGATAAATTTTTGCCCGACTACCATCTTGATTTACAATCATTATTTTAACAATTTTTTTACCTATAGTCTTTCGATCAAACAATAAAACGTTAATTAAGAAATATAATAAAAAGAATAAAGAATAAAGTTCTATACTGAATTTCACATTAAATACTAATACTATAATAACTACAAAAAAATTATATACAAAACAATCTATTAAATAAGCTACGCATCTTCTTGAAAAAGAAACTTTTTTACCTCTTTCATAGGCTATTTCATCAACTTTTTCTTTACTTGGGAATAAGAAAAGAAATAAAGGCGTAAGCAAATAACCTAACACTCCTCCAGCAGAGTTTAAAATTAAATCATCTATATCAAATAATCTATATGGTCTTGGATAAATACCATAAAGTCCAGTAAACTGCGTTATTTCAAAAAACAAACTAAGTAAAAATGTAAAAATTAGCACTTCCCACCATTTCCTTTTAAAATAGTATCTTAAATATACTCCAAAAGGAACAGTGAGAATAATATTAAAAATATTAACATAAAATACTGGTTGTTTTAAAGCAACTAAATAAGTTGAGAAATCACTAATAACAAATTTAGATTCCATTATTAAATCGCCAATAAATCTAAAAGGAATCAACTGTACCCACGGCGTATTTAATTGCAAAACATAATCTATTGAAGGAAGAGGTAGTATAACCATAAAATAAGCAGTTATTAAATACAACACAAAAGAATAAACAATCAATGTTCTAAGAAATGGTATTGAACCATATTTAAAATATTGTACAATCATATATGGTAATGTCATTAAAAAAGCTATTAATGGAAAAATTAATATTGCAAATTCTATTGCATATTTGTAGTTAGCCATGTTTTTTTCATCTCCAATATTTATTTATTAAATCTATTTTAATTATAATGCTATTATGCTATAATTGAAATAGATATTTTTGTTGTTCTCATAGCTCAGCAGGATAGAGCAATCCCCTCCTAAGTAAGGGGCGAGAAAAAGAGGAACAAAAAAGTGCCTTTATTTAAAGGCAAAACCTGTCCTTGTAACTCAGTTGGATAGAGTATCCCTCTCCTAAGAGTGTGTTCATTTTTTAGAGGGTGTGAGGGCGAACAAAAAACATACATTATCCCCTTATATTTAGGGGATTCAGATGTCCTTGTAACTCAGTTGGATAGAGTAACGACCTCCTAAGTCGTAAGTCGGCAGTTCGAATCTGCCCAAGGACGCCAGATGAAATTATATGTCTTGAAATTACAAGGGTTTCAAGGCATTTTTTATTTTTTAAAAAGTGATATAAAGTGATACAACATGATTTAGCATAATATTTGTTACGGCACTTTTTACGGCACCAATAAGAATTACTTAACTATCGGTAAAATAAGGGATAAAACACAATCTTAAAAGTAGCTGCACTTTAAAAAAGTGTCAGAAAGGAAGAAAAAGAAAGAAAATTTAAGTGAATTAAAGGATTTAAACTTCTATTTTACGGATGATATGAAACAAACTTTGTTTGATATGTTAGCAATTCAAAGATGTTAGAAAGCGATGAGTTAAGTTATAAAGAACAAAAACAACTTGAGAAAGAAAAAGAAAGACTCTTAAATCATTTTAGAGAAGAACTTCATGCACACAATCCGGTTGAAGTTGAAATTGTAAGAGAATTCTTGCAAATGAAGGAAGAGGAAAATAAGAATGAATAAGTTAATTGAAATAACAGACCCAAAGGAGATGGAAAAATTTGTTAAATCTGGTAATTATTTACTTGCTGATGATGGATTGGATGAATATGTAATTCATGAATCAGACTTAGTCGATTATATTTATAACAGAAATGAGGAAGTAACTATCTATAAACCAGATGGAGAATTCCTACTTTCTACTATTGGTTTTTTCTTAAATAAAATATCTTATAATGAAAGACAAAAAATAATAGAGAGACTTATCAGATTACAACTAGGAGAAGAAGAATCTAGAGTCACTTATTATTGTGAATCAACTATTCTAGATTATATGTAGTCTTACATCTTATCTTTTGTTACTCTATTTTTTAATAGACTTACTAATTATTTATTATATAGAGTAAATAACTAATTATATTTTTAATATATATACTTTAATAATAATTCTTATAAATTTATTTATTAGTATATAAGTAAAGAGAAAAATTAAGAAAGGATGTCCTATGACTTATAAGGAATTTATTAGAAAGTCTGATAATGCTAGAAGAAAAAGAGACATAATATTACTATCAGAACTACTAGACTTATATGATGAATATTATAGGAGTAAAAAGAAAGAACCTATTGAACCAATTATTGTATATAATGAGATTCATGATTATTTAAATTATTCAGAAGAAGAAATAGAAACTATCATTCAACAAGCCCAAATATTAAGAAATGAGCAAAATTAAAAAAGTTTTGCTCTTTTTTTCGTGTTAATCCTTAGGGAAAATGCAAAATTTATGATATAATTAATTCGTAAGCCTATGAAAGTGAGTTGATAAGGATGGCAAAAAATGAATCTAAGTTTTATAAAAAGTTAGAGGATATTTTTATTGGTGCGCCAATTAAAGGAGATAGCGGATATGTTAACCTATTATCCATTAAACAAAATTATTATAAGAAATCAATTAGTTCTTTAAAAAGTAAAATCGATAACGATTCTATCGTAAATGGTAGTTTTAAAGAAGAATTATATGATAAATTATATAGTTTTTTTGAAAAGTATTTTAGTGAGAGTGGAAGTGTATATTTTGTTAAGTCAAATAATTGGCAACAAGTATATGAAAAAATATATACCGATAATAAAGATGTGATAATGTTTTGGAAAACTAACATGCTCTATTATGTTAAATCTGATATTCTATTTAACGATTTATATATTAAAGTTGAAGATGAAAATAATAATTATGATTTTTACTTTGATGTTGGGGATTTAAAACAAAAACAAAATAATGAAAAAAGAAAAATAATTTATTCATTTTCTTCAAGAAAAAAAGTTTTAATTGATAATAACCAAATAGAGGCATATTGTTTCTCTGTTTCATATAGTGAAAGAGGAAAGAAGAACAATATTCAATCTTTAAGTAGCGAAACACATATCAATGAAGAAATATTACTAAAAGCATTTAGAATGTTTGAAAAACAATCAGAAGTTGATTTCTTTATAAACAAAAATGCACACGAATTTCTTAATCAACAATTGAATATTTATATAAACCAAATTTTATCAAATGATAATAATGTATTTAATCAAGATAGACTATCTCAATTAAAATCTATAAAGTATTATGCAGAATTATTAATTGATTTCATAGCACAATTTGAGGATGAATTAGTTAGAATATGGAATAAACCAAAATTTGTTTTCAATTCTGATTATGTAATTAGTTTAAAAAGTTTAAATAAAAATGTAAGTAATGATGATTATAAAAAGATTTATAAAGAAATAAGAAAAATGTATGATAGTGTTGATGAATTTAAAAATGATATTATCTTTACAATTAGAGATATATATAAACAACCATTATCAAAAGTATATGTTAAGAATGTTCAACTAGTAGATGATACATTCAATTTAAGTTATATTCGAGTTTTCGAAAAAGAAGACGAAGCAAAGGATTATGCAAAAAGAGTTGGTAAAAGTCTTGTTACAGAAAAAGTATATGATAGAAATGAATTGATTAACGGTTACAAAGTTGAATATGAGCAAAATAATTTGATTTATGAAGTACCGTTTGAAAAATGTTATATTGATACAAAATATTGTACAAAAGAATTAAAAAATGAAATCATTTCATCTTTATGTAAGAACAATAAATTAGATGAATTAATTAATGGATACTTAATAAAATCAGATAATTATCAATTTTTGAATACTGCAAATAAGTTTAAAAATAAAGTTGATTGTGTTTATATTGACCCACCATTTAATGCAGAGGGAAAATTTGCTTATGTAGATAGATTTAAAGATTCTACTTGGTTAACTATGATGAATGACAGAATTTCATTAGTTAAAAACAAAATGTTGAGTAATAGAGGTTGTATGTATTTACATCTTGATAGTAATTGTAATTATCTAGCACGTTCATTATGTGATGGGATTTTTCACACTGAACCAAATAGAGAAATAATATGGAATACAAGTCCATCTCCATCCGGATTTAAGGCAAAGGCACAAAATTGGATAAGACAACATGATACAATTTTCTTTTATAGTAATGAGCAAAATGAATTTAATAAAATGTGGATAACTAAAGAAAGACCGGATAATCTTGGATGGTTGGATATTTTTAAGAATGATGATGATTCATTATTTACATTCAAATACAATAGTGATGATGAATTAGTTCTATTTCCTATCAATAATGTAGAAACAATTGCTATTGGAGATGTTTGGAATGATATTTATTCAATGATGTATTCTCAAAACATGACTAGAGAAAATTGGGGAGAAGATAATACTCAAAAACCAGAAAATTTAGCAAGAAGAATTATACAAAGTTCTTCTAATCAATATGATTTTGTAATGGATTTTTATGCCGGTACCGGTACTACTCTTGCGGCCGCTCATAAACTTAATCGTAAATGGGTTGGCGTTGAGATGGCAGAATATGTTGATAGGATTATTTTAA
Organism: uncultured Bacilli bacterium; assembly: GCA_944372425.1. Taxonomy (GTDB): domain Bacteria; phylum Bacillota_I; class Bacilli_A; order RF39; family UBA660; genus RUG13868. The sequence continues at coordinate 7,925 of CALVZC010000017.1, read as the reverse complement.
AAAGACTAAAAACAGTTTTATTTGGTGACTATAGAACAAAATTATCAGAAGATTTACAATGGTCTGGTGGTGGTATTTTTAAATACTACGAATTAGAACAATATGAAAATACATTAGATAAATGTGTATATGATTCGCAACAACTCTCATTATTTGATTATAGTAATAAATTTAATAAATATATATTCTTTGCAGACAAGAAATTAACAGATTTTATTGATGTTGACAATAAAAAGATATTATTAGATTTTGAAAAATTATATTCAAATATAGATATTCCAGAAACTATTTCTAACTTATTAGGATTGCCAATTGTTTGCTATAATGATGATGAAGTTGTTTTGGATAACAATGGTACAAATAAGATATATAAAATTAACCCGTCAAAAATGTCTGAAAATGAAAAAAATGACTTTATTCAATTAATTAAGCCTTTGATTTGGTGGGGAGAATAAAATGAAAACATTTCTAGAAAAATCTATACAAGATATCGACTATCAAGAATTAGGAAAATGGGTTTATCCTAATTTAGAATTATTTTCTGAAGCAAAAAAAGAATTATTCTATTACCAAAAAGAGGCATTGGAAAATGCAATTAAAGTTTTATATAGATATTATTCAAACGAAGAAAATGGTAAAAAAGTTTTGTATAATGATTGTGTTCTTAATGGTTTAGAACAAAATGCATTTGATATAAAAGAATATTTAAGTAATAGAGACAGACAAAACTTTAATATAAATAAAAGATACGAAAATTACTTGAAATATTATAATTCAATTGAAGAAGAAAATATTAAAAGAGTTAAAGGGTATAATTTATTTAATAGAATGTGTTTTTGGATGGCAACTGCAAGTGGTAAAACAATTGTTATTATCAAATTGATGGAAATACTTAACTATTTCAAAAAATTGGGTCTTATTCCAGATAATGACATATTAATTCTGTTACCACGAGAAGATTTAATTGACCAATTAAAAAAAGAAGTTGATGAGTATAATTTTAACAAAGAAAAACAAATTGAGTTAATTAACTTGTTAGATTATGAAGAAAGTAAAAGAAATATATCATTGTTTGACACTGTTAAAATTTATTATTATCGAAGTGATTTAATAAGAAATGACAAGAAAGAATCTATTTTGAATTATGAAGATTATTTAAATGATGGAAAGTGGTATATAATACTTGATGAAGCTCATAGAGGAGAAAAAGAGACATCAAATTCCCAAGATTATTTTACATTCTTAACTAAAAATGGATTTATGTTTAATTTTTCTGCAACATTTACTGAGGCAATTGACTATGCAACTACATGTTATAATTTTAATTTAGAAAAATTTATTAATGCCGGTTTTGGTAAGAATTTGTATTTAAGTCCGTCATATTATGATTTTAGTGTAAGCCGTAATGAACTTGATGAAAAAACAAAACAAGTACAAGTTTTGAAGTCTTTAATTGTTTTCTCAATTATTAAGAAAGAGAAAAAAAGTAATTATTATCACAATCCTTTAATGATTACACTTGTTAATTCGGTAAACACAAACGATTCTGATTTATTAATGTTTTTTAATAGGTTAGAAGAAATTGCCTCTAGTAGATTGGATTCTAACTTATTAGATGAAGCAAAAAACATAATTATTAATGATTTTAATACGAATAATGGATATATGTTTGGAAATGAGACATTAGATATTGATTTAAATGCAATTAAAAATATTTCAATTGAAGATATACGAGAAATGGTATTTAATTCTAGAACATCTGGTAAAATTGAAATTATTAGAGGAGAAAGAAATAAGGAATTGTGTTTAAAATTAGAAACATCTTCTAAGCCATTTGGCTTAATTAAAATTGGTGCTGCTGATATTTTTGAAAAAGAAAAACTTAGTGATAATTATATAGTATCTAATTCGTATATGAGCAAAAAGTTTTTCAAAGAATTAAATCATAACAATGATATTAATATATTGTTAGGTAGTAGAAGTTTCTATGAGGGTTGGGATAGTAATAGACCAAATGTATTAAACTTTATTAATATAGGTGGAAAAGATGCTAAAAAATATGTCCTTCAAGGAATTGGAAGAGGTATTAGAATTGAACCTATTCAAGGATATCGTAAGAGATTAAAAAACGGAGATGTAAATAAATCTAAACTATTAGAAACATTATTTGTTTTTGCAACAAATAAATCTGCCGTTAAGGCAATCGTAGAAACAATTGATGAACAAAAGAATACTGAAACAAGATACATTGAATTAAGTGAAAATGATAGGCTATTTGATTTACTTATTCCAAAATATAAAGAAAATAAAACACTTAAAGAAATTGCTAAATATCAAATATCTTCAAACAATTTAAATGATTTAACTACATTGTTTAATAATTACTCTTTCCCGGTTTTATTAATTAAGTATGGGCTTGATTTAGAACACTATGAGTTACTTAAAAATTTTATTAACACAAAATCGTTATTTCAAATAAATGATGATATTAGTTTTGAAAATATTTCAGAATTATTTGAAGATATTTTAAATTATATCAAAGTTAACGAACAAGTAATTGATACAATCAAGGAACTTAATGATGAAATTATTCATTTCAAACATATTGTTATAGATGATATGGAAGATGATGAGTATGAAACACTAATGAATTCTATTAATAGTGTAAAAGATTTTAAAAAACAAAGTGATGAAGAATTATTAAAACAATTTCAAGATGGGAAAATTACTAGAGATGAATTTATTAACAAGATGAGTGCTCAAGCCGAATGTACATTTGATAATTTAGAGATAATCAAATTAATGAAGTATTATTATAATCCATTAATCTATTCAAATAATGAACAAAGTATTTTAAAACATATCATTTCTGTTTCATCAGAAGTTGAATTTCTTAAAAAATTCTTAAAACACATTGAAAATAAATCGTATGACTTTGAATGGATGTTTTCAAAAATAGATGAAAGTCTCGATAATGTGTATATTCCATATTATTCTAAAATCGAAAATAAATATAATAAGTTTAAGCCAGATTTTATCTTTTGGCTTGTAAAAGATAATAAATACAGAATAGTATTTGTAGACCCTAAAGGTACAAAATATACAGATTATGAAAATAAATTGGATGGTTATGAAAAATTGTTTATTTCGAACTCATCTATTAAAAAGTTCAAATATAAAAATTATGATATAGAGGTATATGTTAAATTAGTAACAGATGATATAAATCAAGTATCGGAAAAGTATAATCAGTATTGGGTTACTAATAACGATTTCGATTGGTTCGATTTATAAAAAGAGATTTTAAGTCTCTTTTTTTGTTAACAGAGATTGTAGTTTTATGATTTCAACTCTACTATATAAGTAAATTAAAGGGGTATTTATTATATATACATATATTATATAAATATAAGTAATAGGACTCATAGTATATAAGATAAACTATATATTATTTTATCTTACAATAGAATTATATTATAATTTATCTTCCATCTGTAAAGTATATAATAAAAGAAAAAGAAAAGAATAACATCTAACCCCTAAATACTTATATTATTCCACTTCGTTCCATAATATAAGTATGCCCCTTCCTTCTTAAGAAAAGAAAAAGAAAAGTGATTTTGCTAAATTCGATTTGGGGTTACCATGCTTTTTGGAAGAGTCAAATTCCATTTTTTACTAAACCCATCCCCCTCAGTCTATATGAAGCAAATTCCGCTATCTCCCTGTTACGAAAGATTCAGAATGAACAATTAGCCTAACTCATTATAAAAGTGTCTCATAATGACTAAAAACAAGCGAAAAGAGGTACATTTAGAAACAAGTGTTCGTGTATCAATTGCACGACTTTTTTATATGGTACTAAGTGATAGTATATGACACTATTTTAGAGTTTTGTTTTTTCTTAACTACTTATAAGTAAGGAGGAATAAATATGGAGAAAGATTATTTACTTACAAATGAGATAAGTGATGAGTACAGAGTTACACTTATCTATGTTAGAAAGGTTATAAGAGAACACAAGGTCAAAGCATTAAAACATGGAAGAGATTATATAGTTAAGAGAAGTGATTGGGAAAGATTCTTTCTTTCAAGAGAGGTTTAGTATGACTGATAAAGAGTTACTCAGAGCAATAGGACTTGATGATAGGACAATTACTATTGGCCTTAATGATGAGTATGCACAAATGATGTTAGAAAAAAAGATTGATTCATATCTTAAAAAGTTGGATGATGAAAAGAAAAAAGAAGACATGATAGAAAAATTGAAACACGGCCAAGAAAGTTTTAAGGAGAAACAACATCTTATTGAAATGTTAAAAAGCAATCTGGTTTACAATGTAATTAAAGACATGTTAATTAGAGATGGATTCAGTTATAGATGTCCAACATGTCTTGATTTGTCTGGTCAATATGGAAGACCAATACAGAGTTATCCAAAGTATAATAAAAAATAAGAGATAAGAATTTATTCTAGTTCTTATCTCTTTTTTCTATGTATTTCATATTCATAAATATATGACGATTTCCATTACCATCTTTAGTTTCGTTCAACATTTTGTTTATAATATCAATGGCAGAATTTTCATCTAAAAACATATTAATATATATTTCATGTATAGAAAGTAAACATAGAGATATAATTTCTTTCTCTAGTTTCTTTTCTAAATATGGAACTTTCTTTTTTTTAACAAAAGTAAATCCTTGTTTATAAAAATAATCAATAACAGAATTGTAGTTAAAAATTATAAATATAGTTTGATTTAATGCTTTCTTCTTAGCACTATTGGAAATTGGAAGAAATAGAAAAGGAATATTTTTTCCATATGATAAAAGATTTAGTTTTGAAAAAGTTATATTATTTTGACCTTTTATTGGATTAGTAGTTAAAATTTCTAAAACATGTTCTTTATCAAATACATCTTTAAAATCTATTTCTTCAGATTTGTTTTTTACTGACAAATACAATATATCATTGCTTATTTTTAAAACTGCAGAACCATTTCTGTGACATTTGTTAATTAACTTTTCTAAATCTTTGTGATGAGGTATATTAACTTCTTGTTGAATATGTTTATCAACTTTCTTTTTATTAGTTAAAGATTCTTTCATAGTACAAAGTTGTTTTTCTAAATGTTGTTTCATATCTTCGTTTAAAAATTCGTGTCCTTGATTTTCTTTGTGTTCTAAGTTATCGGGAACATAAAGGTTTTTACTATTAACAATAAAATCAACAGAAATATCAATAATATTATTTTGTGGCTTAGATGATTTTATTTCGCCAAATCCAATAATTTTACCTTTTTGTTTATCAAAAACACTTAAATCACCAATTCTTAAAAAAGATGATAGTTCATTATATAAGTAGAAGTGTGGATTTTGAGAAACATTCAATTTTTTTATTGCTTCCATTTCTGCAACAACACCACTACCAACGGAATTCATTCCTACATGTGGTTTTTCAATGTGCTTATCCATTAATTCAAAATCATTCATATAGAAAATCCAACATAAAAAATCTCCTAAAATTTTTACTGAGTTTTCAATTGTTTCTAATTCTTCAATTTTTTTAATAGTTAAACTTTTATCATTAATAGTATTAGAACCATTATTTATTTTTTTTAGTGTTTGCCTTAAGGGTATCTCTTGACTTTTTTCATCATATAAAGTTTCGACTAATAAATTTTGAAAATCAATAAAGTTTTGCCAAGAAAAAATTCCATTAAGTAAATCTGAATATATTCTAAATGCTTTATTTATATTCGTTTTACATTTTTTAATGCACTTTTGAAAAGTCTTATCATCTAAAGTTGTCATTTTAGTTAGTCACCTCGATAAATATTATATCATCTTTTTTGCCGTATTTATGCTATAATAATCAATCAAAGGAAGTGATATGTCATGATTCTATATAATACAAGAACACAAAAGTTGCCATTGAGTACAGATTTTTATACTAACAATGCAAATGCTTTAAAGATGTTCAGATACAATGAAACTCTTATGAGTAATTGTAGAGATTATAGAATTCAATCTTAATTGAAAGCCCTAAAATCTCGCTTATTTCCTTTGTAGTGTAATAATTCATTGATACATACCTCCTGTTTCTTGTAGGACAGCAATAAACACTTACCCTTACTTAAGAGGAAACAAGAACAACTAAAAATATACAAAAGATACCTCGATCAAAGTTAGTGTGTAGCAAGCACCTTTTAGGAAAAATAAAAATACCACATATAAAGGCAATATAAGGCATTTAACAAGTGTTATCGAAAGCATAGTGTAATTGCTATGGTAGTGCTTAAATTTGCCCCAAACCTTTAAAATGACAGCTCACACATATTGACAATATAAAAAAGTTGTGCGTCGCACAACTTCTATATTTCCACCACTACCGAGCAATACGGGTGGGGTTAAGTAATTAGGGGCTTGACTTTTCAAAAATTGGTCGCCACCTCGCATATAGATTTATTTACTTTATTTCACAAGAATAACCATTTTTTTTCATATTATCTAAAAAATCATTATATTCAGTATGAGAAGAAATTAAATCTAAAAGACTATTATTTGCTTTTACATCATAGTTGGCTATTAAATATGTTTTATTGTCTTTTATATACACATTACCCGAAATACCTTTTTTTGTGTTATTGTTTATTGCTTCCATATTTGCTTTTGTCCAATCATCATTTTCGGCTTTATAACCATTTTTAAAAGTTTTTTCTATATTCATTGTATGATAAACAATAGTGTTATTTTCAAAAGTAGTTGTTGTTTCAATTTTACCAACATAATTTGCTCCGTCCTCTGTTATATTACACACAACTATTTTACTATCATTATTACCACAACCACATACACCTAAAACTATAACCCCACATAATAATACTAAACTAATTTTCTTTTTCATTTTTACATCTCACTTTCAATTTTTAATTACAAGTTATTCCACAACCTACATCTCCATAACTCGTCTTTTTACAAGATTTACAACATCTTTTTCCGTCACTTCTTGTATAGCAATTAGTTTTATAGCCATTATCACTATTACGATTACTACCTGTATTATCAGATAAAAATACAAGACCTCCAATAACAACAAAAATGCCAACAAACATTAAAACAAAGAACATTGTAGTATTCATTTCATCTAAATATTTTAATAATGGATTTTTATATTTACTAACAAATCTTTTTGTCTCCATTTTTATTTACCTCTATAGCAATTTCTAATTAATCTATCTTTTCCTGTTTGATTAAAAATAACTAATGATGTTTTGTTGTTTTCCCAAGTTATTTCAACATATATTTTGTCTTGTCCACTTGCTCCTATTGCTGCACCAAGATTTCCACCTATAAAATTACCAACTGCGGCACCTTTTACACTATCATATTTGTCAACGTCAATTATTTCATATTTTTTGATATGTTGAAAAGGAAACTCGTCTTTATCTTCTTTTCCTTCTGCCAAATAAACATTTATTGCTTTTTGATAAGTAACTAAAGAATACCCCTTAAAAAGTCCGTCAGCAACACAACCACAATTATATCGACTTCCATATTTTCTTTCTCTTTCGGGCTTTGTTAGCCCTAAACACCAAGCACAAAACCAAAGTAATATTATTATTCCAAAAACTACATCCATTTTGCCCTCCTAAGTTTATTTCCAAACAGTTTTACACTTACCTGCATTATAGCAGTCTCTAACATTTTGTGAACTTCCATAATAACCATCATCATTACTACAACCTATTATTCCAAACATAACAAAAAATAATAATGCTATCACAAGTATTTTTTTAGATATTTTTTTCATATAAAATCAAACTCCTTTCTTTAACATTATAGCACGTATATTATATTTTCTCGATAAACTTTTTGTTGATACTCCTTCTTTTCTTTCACTATATAATCTAATTTTATCT
>CALVZC010000016.1 GCA_944372425.1 uncultured Bacilli bacterium | reverse complement strand
ATAATACCAGAAGAAGAGATAGAGAGTTATTTTGTATGGATACCGAAGTATAGTTATAAGTTATGGGATTTAGGAAATTATACAAGTGGTACAGGAATAGATGAAAGTAAAGTACATGCAATAGAGATAAGATTTGGCAACATCAATACAAGCGATAATGTAAAAGGAGAATGTACAACACCAGGAATATCAGGAGAAAGTGGAAATTGTGAAGTAGGAGATTATATGACCCATCCAACCTTTTTAGCATTTAATACAAATGGAATATGGGTAGGAAAGTTTGAGACAGGATATGATGGAGCAACGACATATAGTGAAGCACAAAATAATACAACAGAAGTAGATAAAGTAATAGTAAAACCAAATGTCTATAGTTGGAGAAGTATTCAAGTAGCAAATGCCTTTACAGTAAGCTATAATTATAAGCGTGAGTTAGATTCTCATATGATGAAGAATACGGAATGGGGAGCAGTAGCATATTTATCACATTCTATATATGGAATAAATTATGAAGTAAGAATAAATAACAATTCTAATTATTTAACTGGGTATGCAGCAACAACAGAAAATGGAATGGAAAGTACAACAGATGTAGCAATGTGGAATACAACAGTCGGATATTTAGCAAGTACAACAGGGAATATAACAGGAATATATGATATGTCAGGAGGAACTTATGAATATGTGATGGGAGTGATTAAAGATGTAAATGGGAATTTAATGTCTGGCAATAGTTCTTCTTATAATTCCGGATTTAATGGAACATTGACCGATGGAAGTAATTATACAGAAGGAATAGACTTTCCAGAAAGCAAATATTATGATGTTTATAATTATGGTGATTATTATAATTCTTCTAGAAGAATATTAGGAGATGGAACAGGAGAGATGGGACCATTTCAAAGTGGTAAATCATCATGGTATACTGATACATCTTCGTTTGTTCGCTCTAGTGGTCCTTGGTTTTACCGTGGTGGCATCTATAACGTCGGTTCTGACGCGGGTGCGTTCTATTTCGGCAACTACAACGGTCATGCTTACAGCTCCTTTTCTTTCCGCTTGGTGTTGTGCCTATAGTTTTTCCACTTGTGGAAAAACTTAACCCTGATCTTAGTGGTTTAATAAATAATCGAAGTGTATAGGTAGACAGATTTAATAGTAAAAGAGTATTTTAAATATGCCGGTTGCTCCCTTTTTGGCAATCGGCATTTTTAAAATTTTTTAATGTTAATAATTTTTTTATTTGATAATGAAAAAAAGTTTAATTTGCTGGAAAGAAACATATGAAGAATACATTTTCTATTATATTTCTAATTTTTAATTATTCATAATTTATTAAATAACTATAAGAATAAATAATAAAATGCTATAATATTAATGAGGTGGAATAATGAAATTGTGTATAGCAAGTGATCATCGTGGATATGCTTTAAAAGAAAATTTATTGAAATATTTAAAAAGAAAATATGATATTACTGATTTAGGAACATATAATACTGAAATGGCAGACTATACTAAATATGGCTTTTTAGTAGGAGAAAAAATTAAAAATAATGAATATGATTTAGGAATAGTAATTTGCGGTAGTGGAATAGGAATATCTATAGCATGTAATAAAGTTAAAAAGGTACGTTGTGCTAAAGTAGATAATAAAGAAGATGCTATGTTAACAAGAAAAGATAATAATGCGAATGTAATAGCACTATCAGGTAAAAAAGACATAAATGAAGCTATTGATATTGTAGAAACTTTCATAAATACAGAGTTTGGTAATTTAGATAGATATGTAAAAAGAATTAACGACATATATAAATATGAAAATGGTGAGTATATTGACAGGTAAATTTTTCTTATATTTATTAATAGGAATAATAGTATTTTGGTCTATGGACTCATTAAATATAAACGGAATGTTTAAAAAAAATAAAATTTATCAAGCAAGATGTATTTATTATTTAATAGCATTGTCTTTGATTTATTTAGTAACGAATTTTATTTATGATATTTATTTAAATTTTTTATAAAAATAATGTATATAATCACTTAATTAGAAAAAAATACTAATGAGGTGAATTATATGAAGAAAAAGTTAGTATTAAAACCATTTGTATTGCCGACTTTATATATTTTAATGGTTATTGTATTAATGACAATGTCTACAACTTTAATATATAAAGAAAAAGAAGAAGATGATGATTTAACCTATGTTTCTGATAGCATAATTGATGATAGTACGCCAGTGGTAAATGATAGTCAAATAATTATATTAAAACCATTTACAAGTGAGAATGTAACTGTAGTATCAGGATATTATGATTATCAAGCTGAAGCGGCTAATCAAGAAAGTTCAATTGTAAAATACGAAAATACGTATTTACAAAATTCTGGTATTACATATTCATCAACTGAAGAGTTTGATGTAGTTAGTATAATGGATGGCACAATTACTAAAATATATAGTAATGATTTGTTAGGAAATATTATTGAAATTACTCATGATAAAGATTTTGTTAGTGTATATCAAATGTTAGATAATATTTCTGAAAATATAAAAGTAGGTACTAAGGTTGCACGTGGTGAAGTAATTGCTAAAGGTGGAACATCAAAGTTATCTCCAGAAAATTACAATTTGCATTTTGAGCTTATGAAAGAAGGAAGTCTTGTAGATCCTAATAATTATCTTGGAAAAGATTTTAAAGAATTGTAATATTAAAAAATTTATTAGGCTGTTAATCAGTCTTTTTTATTCATATAAAAGGATCAGATTTATATAATTAACTAGAGGATGATTATATGAATAAAAACATAGTTAATAGAGTTTATAATGAAGCTATTTATATTTTAAAGACTAAAAAAACAGTTAGAGAAATAGCTAAAAAGTTTAATGTTAGTAAAAGTACTGTACATAAAGATCTACAAGAAAGACTTTATGATATTGATAAGAATTTACATATAAAAATAGTAGAAATATTTAAAGACCACATAGAAATAAGACATATAAAAGGTGGTGAATCTACTAGAAAAAGATATTTAAAATTAAAAGAGGGATGATATGAGAGATATAGGAATAGATTTAGGAACTGCAAATGTTCTAATATATGTTAAAGGAGAAGGAGTTGTAGTTAATGAACCTACTGTAGTAGCAATAGATGCAGATTCAAAACAAGTTTTAGCAGTTGGGAAAGAAGCCAATCAAATGTTGGGAAGAACACCTGGTAAAGTTAAGGCAATAAAGCCATTAAAGGATGGCGTTATTGCTGATTTTGAATATACTGAAGCAATGCTTAATGATTTAATATTAAGAGTAAAAGGTAAAGGTTTATTTTCTAAACCTAGAGTACTAATATGTTGCCCATCGAATATAACTTCCGTAGAAAAAAATGCTATAAAAGAAGCAGCAGAAAGAATAGGTGCAAAAAAAGTATTTATTGAAGAAGAACCAAAAGTAGCAGCAGTTGGAGCTGGAATGGATATTGAAAAACCAAGTGGAAATATGGTTATCGATATTGGTGGTGGTACAACTGATATAGCAATACTGTCACTAGGTGGAATTGTAAATTCAGCATCTATAAAAATAGCAGGAAATTCCTTTGATAATGCTATTGTAGAATATGTAAAAAATAAGTACAAGCTTTTAATAGGGGAAAGAACTGCTGAAGATATAAAATTTAATATAGGAAATGTATATAATGGTGAAAAAAATAAAAAAATTGAAATAAAAGGAAGAGACTTATCTACAGGGTTACCATCAATGATTGAAATAAGTGAAAAGGAAGTAGAAGACTCATTAAAACCATTAGCTCACGAGATAATAAAAGTAGTTAAATCAGTATTAGAAAAAACACCACCAGAATTATCAGCAGATATAATTGATAAAGGAATTGTTTTAACAGGAGGAGGAGCTCTTATAAAAGGTTTTCCAGAATTATTTGAAGAAGAATTAAAAGTTCCAATTTTTATAGCCGAAAGTCCACTAACTTGTGTTGCAGAAGGATGTGGAATAATGTTAGAAAATTTGAATTTAATTGACAAATAATTATTATAAAAGGGAATCCCTTTTTTTTTTATTAAAATTTGTTATAATACTAATAAGTGGTGATAATTTATGTTTAATGATTATTTAGATGAAGTATTTTTAATGGTAATAGTAACATTTATTTTTACAGCTTTAGTTATGCCTTTTACTAATAAAATTGCTTATCATATAGGAGCTATTGATATTCCAAAAGATAAACGTAGAGTTCATACTAAACCAATACCTAAATTAGGTGGTTTAGGAATTTATGCTGGCTTTTTATTTGGCTATATGCTTTTTGGAGTTCATAGTGTTCAGATGAATTCTATATTGATTGCAAGTTTTATTATAATAATTACAGGGCTAATCGATGATATAAAAACTTTAAGAGCAAGAGAAGAATTAATAGGGCAATTACTTGCTGCATTAGTTATAACTTTTTATGGTAAGATACTTCTTACAAATATAACAATATTAGGATTTAATATCGAATTTGGAATTTTCTCATATATTATTACTATTTTCTTTATTTTAGGATGTACAAATGTAATAAGGCTTATTGATGGACTAGATGGACTTAGTTCTGGAATTTCGGCAATCTTTTTTTTAACAATTGGAATTATTGCTTTCTTTCAAGGAAGAGTGGAAACATTAGAAATAACACTTACTTTTATAATGCTAGGTGCATCATTAGGATTTTTAATACATAATTTTAATCCAGCATATTTATTTGCTGGTGAATCAGGATCATCATTTTTAGGATTTATTATAGCGATAATATCATTACTTGGTTATAAAGGAACGTTACTAACTTCTTTATTAGTTCCAATAATGATATTAGCAATACCTATTTTAGATACATTATTTGCTATAATAAGAAGACTATTAAAAAGAAAACCTATTTTTGAAGCAGATAAAGAGCATTTGCATCATCAATTTTTAATGATGAATTTTTCGCAAAAAGGAACAGTTTTAGTTATATATGTTATAGATATTTTATTTTCTTTAGCATCAATATTTTATGCTTTACAAAATCCTATGCAAGGAATACTTATTTATTTTATATTGTTGATTTTAGTGATTTGGTTTATTTTACATACAAGTATAATTTCTCAAAGAATGAGCGATAAAGTAAAAGAATTTGAAAGAAAAAAAATTAAAAAACAGTAAATATATATATTTAAAAAATTGGAAAAATATGGTAAAATTTATTCATTATAAAATAGTAGGTGAAGGTAATGATTAATTTTATAATTTGTGATGATAATAAAGAATTTTCAGAAAAAATTAGAAAAATAATTAAAAACTACATGATGAATTTTGATATAGTCGACAAATTTTATATGTATGAAGACTATGGAGAAAAATTTAAGTCAGAAATAAAAAACATTACAGGATTTAAACTGTATATTTTGGATATTGAGACTAAATGTAATTCAGGTATAGATGCTACTAGATATATAAGGGAAGAGTTAGATGATTGGAATTCATTAATTATTTTATTAACAGCACATAATGAATTAAAATTTGAAGCACTAAGTAATAGACTTTATTTATTAGATTTTATAAATAAATTTGATAATTATGAAAACAAATTGAAGGAAGATTTAGATAGAGTTAAGAAAAATTATGATAATAGAGAAAAATGTTTAACATTTGAATCAAACAGAATTATAAAAAGAATAGATTTTAAAAATATCGTTATAATTGAAAAAGAGAAAGATAGTAAAAAATGTATAGTAAAAGCAACTTATGGTGACTATATAATTCATAAAACGTTAAACGAAGTATTTAAGCTTTTAGATAAAAGATTTATAAAGACAAGTAGGAGTAGTATTGTTAATGTAGATCAAATAAGTGAATATAATTATTCAGAAAATAAAATATTATTTAAAAATGGAACTGTAACCTTTGATATTTCAAGAAATAACAAGAAGAAGGTGTGCAATTGTGTCAAGTCTTGTTAGTAATATAATTGGTGCAATAATTCAAAGCTTAACAGCAATTATTTTTATAAATACATTTTTGGAAAAAAGTAGGAAAGTGTTTTTAGTAAAAATCAGCAATTTACTATCATTTATAGTTTTTTCTTTTGTGATTTTATTAGTCTATCAGGCTGAATATAGTGCAATTAACCCAATGTTGTTTTTAATATTAATGATTATCTGTTTGGTATATATTTATAAAATTAATTTTTCTGAGTCAGTTCTTTTATCTGGGTTGTTTTTAGTATTTTTATTTATTTCTGATTTACTTACTTCACTAATTTTTGTTCGTTTTTCCAGTATAGAAGCAATTAGAACTAGGCCAATATTTATAATTATTTCTAATTTGTGCGTAGGTTTAATTGAAATAATCCTTATAAATGTTAGATGGATAAAGAGAAAAACTTTAGATGTAATACGTTTAAACCAAAATAAAGTAAGTAAAAAATTTGTTGCTTTTATAGTATTATTAACAGCAGCATTGAGTTTTAGTGTATATATATTGTTTGAAAATTTTATAATAAACAAGATGTTTTTTGCAGGAATTATATGCATTGTTATATTTATAATTTTAGGTTTCATATATTTTAAAGAAAAGTATGAAAAGGATGTTATAATTAACAGATATGATCAATTATTTGATTGTGTAAAAACATTTGAAGAATGGATGGACAACGAAAATGTTAATATACATGAATCTAAAAATCAATTAGCAACATTACGCGAGATGATAAAAAATAATAAAAAAGCTATTAATTATATTGATAACATAATTAAAGATAATATTAATTTAGAAGAACAAAATATTCAAAAACTAAAAAATATCCCTAAGGGTGGATTAAAAGGGCTTTTATATTATAAAATTAATCTTATAGTAAATAATAATATAACATTATTTTTAGATATAACTAAAGATGTAAAAAATGAGCTTGTTAAATTGACATTAGAAGAAAATAAAACTTTATGTAGATTAGTTGGAATTTTTTTTGACAATGCAATAGAATCATCTAAAGAATCAGAAAAAAAGCTTGTTTCGTGTGAAATATATATTAACAACAATAATATTGTAATTACAATAGCTAATACTTATAAAGGAAAAATAGAACTGAACAAATTAAATAATAATGGATATTCTACCAAAGGTAAAAATAGAGGCAAAGGACTTTATTTGGTAAATAAAATTATAAACAAAGAAAAAATTTTCTCTTTAGATAATCGAATAATTAATAATTATTATATACAAAAAATAGTGATAAAAAAGATATAACAATTAGTTATATCTTTTTTATTAATCTATTAAAGATTTTGGTGCGGTTGGTTCATCAACTAATATTATCATGCATCCCATACTTGCAGCACCACTTGCTAATACAGCAATTGCAGTTAATAAACTTGCTACTTTTTTCTTCATACTATACCTCCTATAATAATAATTTATATTAAATATCAATTATGATATTTAATCAGAATTAATGTAATTTTTATAATTGTTATATGGTTGTTTAAATATCATATATATAAATGGATTAACCATGATTGCTTGAATAACAATTGACAGCAATAAAATTGATGATAATTTATAATCGACAAATGGAATAATAATAGAATAAATAATAGTAATAAGTATTACAAAAGTTTTTCTAATTCTTTTTTTCTTTTTATTAATCATAGGTCTTTTCTTTGTATCACTAGGTGCAAATAATAGAAAATTAATTATGCACAAACTTACTAACAACCATTTATAATTAAATGTTAATAGTTGTTTAGAAACTAAAAGAGGTAAAATAAAAAATAAACTTATAGAAATAATTAAACATTCTAAACTATTTCTGGCATGATATCCAAATCCAAAAAAACGTAAAAAATTATAAAATAATAATAATAATAATATCTCATACAATATATTGAAAATAAAACCTAATAGTAAAATAACAAACAATTTAGTAATTGTTAAATAAATACCTTCAATACCGTACTTCATTTTATCTAATTCATCCTTAGAAAAAGTAGGATTATTTTTTTTAACCATGTTCATATAGTTATTTAAAAACAACTCTTTCATACAGCTTCACTTCCTAGTTTTTGTATATGGTAAAGTATAAAACAAAAATTATAATATCGAACAAATAAAACGTTAGTTGTAATAAAAGGTCCATTTTTAATATAAAAAACTGTAAAAAATAGTTATAAAACACCAAAAAAGGTAATAAAATGCTATTTAAAGGAATTAATTATCGTAATAGAAATTTTGATGCTACTATTAAGATGCGCAAAATTGTAGTAGCCATGGTAGGAAGTGTAGTATGATGAAAATAACAAAAGAATGTGAGGTGCCAGTAGATATGAGAGGGCGTGTAAAGTGGTTTAATAACGAAAAAGGATATGGATTTATTGATTATAAAGATAATGAAGATATTTTTGTACATTATTCAGCAATAAGCCAAGATGGATACAAAACTTTATCTGAAGGACAATATGTTGAATTTAAGTTATTGGAAACAGCAAAGGGTTATCAAGCTTTAGATGTTGTTGTAGTTAAAGAAGCAACTACCATTAAATAGGTAGTTTTTTTTTGCTTTTTGTGTTAATATATATATAGGAGGATGATTTTATGGAAATTATTGTTCGTGGTAAAAATATTAAAGTTACAGATGCAATTGAAAATTACGTAAAAGAAAAATTGAAAAGAATTGAAAAATACATTGGAAATTCTGAATCAGTTAAAGCTACGTCTGTTATTAATGTCAATGGACATAATCAAAAAGTTGAAATAACAATACCACTTAAATCATTTATTATAAGAGCAGAAGAAACTCAAGATGACTTATATGCAGCAATTGATATAGCAATTGATAAATTAGAAAGGCAAATTAGGAAAAACAAAACAAAATTGCAATCTAAGAAAGTGAAGGATTTGATTTCAAAAGAAATAATAATAGATGAGATTGAAGATGTAGAAAATAACATTGATGAAAAAATAGTAAAAAGGAAAACAATAGAAGTAAAACCTATGAGTGAGGAAGAAGCAATTTTGCAAATGGAACTTCTAGGGCATCAATTTTATATATTTAAAGATTCTGAAACATTAAAGCCAACGGTAGTGTATAAAAGAAAAGAAGGAAATTACGGTGTAATTGAAACAGAATAAAAAGCCAGAAAGGCTTTTTTATTTAGTATATAAAAAAACTTTAAAAAAAAGTTAACATTTGATACAATAACATTATGGAGATGATATAATGAACATTTTTAAGAGATTATTTGATCATGAATATAAAGAATTAAAAAGATTTTCTATTTTAGCAGATAAAGTAGAAGCATTAAATGATGAATATCAAAAATTGTCAGATTATGAATTACAGGCTAAAACTGATGAATTCAAAAATAGATTAAAAGATGGCGAAACACTTGAAGATATTTTACCAGAAGCATTTGCTACAGTAAGAGAAGCAGCATATAGAGTAATTGGGTTAAAACCTTTTTATGTTCAAGTTTTAGGTGCTATAGCATTGCATTTTGGAAATATAGCAGAGATGAAAACTGGAGAAGGAAAAACTTTAGTAGCAACAATGCCGGCATATTTGAATGCACTAACTGGTAATGGCGTACATATAATAACTGTTAATGAGTATTTAGCAGAACGTGATAGTAACTGGATGGGAAGTATTCACAGATTTCTAGGTTTAACGGTAGGTACAAATTTAAGAAGTCTTAGTTCAAAAGAAAAAAAAGAACAATATGAATGTGATATTTTATATTCAACTAATAATGAATTAGGTTTTGATTATCTAAGGGATAATATGGTGGTAAAGAAAGAAAATAGAGTACAACGTGGCCTTAATTTTGTAATAATAGATGAAGCAGACTCTGTTTTAATTGATGAAGCAAGAACGCCACTTATAATATCTGGAGGAGAATTAAAAAGTGCTTCTTTATATACTGATGCTGATTTGTTTGTAAAATCTTTAAAGAAAGAAAAAGATTATTTATATGATGAGAAAACTAAAGGTGTTACATTAACTGAAGAAGGAGTAAAAAAAGCTGAAAAAAGATTCAAAGTAGATAATCTTTATGATATTGAACAAACTGCTACTGTCCATTATATAAATCAAGCTTTAAAAGCAAATTATGGAATGAGACGCGATGTTGATTATGTAGTGCAAGATGGGGAAATAATAATTGTCGATCAATTTACAGGGCGTCTTATGAAAGGACGTGCATTTAGTGATGGCTTACATCAAGCTATAGAAGCTAAAGAAGGAGTAAAAATACAACAAGAAACAAAAACTTTAGCGACAATAACATTTCAAAATTTATTTAGAATGTATAAAAAAATATCAGGTATGACAGGAACTGCTAAGACAGAAGAAGAAGAGTTTAGAAACATATATAATATGTATGTAATATGTATTCCTACTAATAAAGAAATAATAAGAGTAGATGCATCTGATTTAATATATTCAACTCAAGCTGGTAAGTACAAAGCATTAATTGACGAAATAGAAGAAAGACATAAAAAAGGGCAACCAGTTTTAGTAGGAACAATAGCTATAGAAACAAATGAATTAATAAGTTCTCTACTTAAAAAAAGAAAAATACCTCATGAGGTATTAAATGCTAAAAACCATGCACGTGAGGCTGAAATTATTGCTAAAGCTGGTGAAAAAGGAGCAGTTACTATTGCAACAAACATGGCAGGACGTGGAACTGATATTAAATTAAGTGAAGAAACAAAAGTTTTAGGTGGACTTTGTGTTTTAGGAACTGAAAGACATGAATCAAGGCGTATTGATAATCAATTGCGTGGAAGATCTGGTAGACAAGGAGATCCAGGATTTACCCAATTTTATGTTTCAATGGAAGATGAATTGATGGTACGTTTTGGAAGCGATAGAATAAAAAGAATGATGCAGACATTAGGGCTACGTGAAGATCAACCAATTCAAAGTAAAACATTTTCTAAAGCAATTTCAACTGCTCAAACACGTGTTGAAGGTAATAATTTTGATATAAGAAAACAATTATTACAATATGATGATGTAATGAATAATCAAAGAGAAATAATGTATCAAAAAAGAAATGATATTTTAGACAATGATTCAATTCATGATGCAATATTGGAATCAATAAAAAATAATATTACAGATTTAGTTAAAGCTCATATTTATCCAGAAGGTTATTTAACAAAAGATGATATAAAAGACATAGTTCAAAATGTTAATGAAAATTTATTGCAAAAAGATATTAATGTTGATGATGTAATTGATAAAAAAGAAGAAGAAATAATAGAATATATATACGATAAAATAGTTGATGAATATGAAAAGAAGATATCAATAGTTCCAAAAGAAATAAGTAATGAATTTGAAAAAGTTATAATGTTAAGTGTAATTGATAAATATTGGACGGAACATATAAATACAATGTCTCATTTGCGAGAAGGTATTCATTTAAGAAGTTATGGACAAACAGACCCTTTGAGAGCTTATACAGTAGAAGGATTCGAATTATTTGATACAATGATGCAAAAAATTGATAAAGAAGTTACAACCTTTTTGATTAGATCAGAAATAAAGCAAAACATTGAAAGAAAAGAGACAAATAAAAACAAAATTGCAAATGATGGAAAAGAACATGCTAAACAAGAACCAAAAAGGTCAAAAAAAATAGGAAGAAATGATCCATGTCCATGTGGAAGTGGCAAGAAATATAAACAATGTTGTGGTAAATAGCATAAAATAAGGAAAAAATTAAAATTAATAAAGGTAACAAATTTGTTGTTTGTCAACAAATTATGAAAAAAGTGTACAAAATTTATTGAAAATAAAGGATGTCAGCAAAAATAAATTTGTTGACATTTTTTAAAATTTAAATAGAAAGGAGAGATAAATATTGAAAAAAGATTCAGTAACAACAGAAATAGTAGTAAAAGAAAATAAAATAGGTATATTAAGAGTAGGAAATGTTAATTATATTTCTTTAACTGATTTAGCAAAACAAGCAAATCCTGATGATCCATCTGGAGTAATTAGAAATTGGATGTCAAATAAAAATTCATATGATTATTATAGTTTATGGGAAGAACTAAATAATGAAAATTTTAATTCCGTGGAATCACACAGAATTAAAATTGATGAAGTTGGATACAATCGGTTCACTATGACACCCAATCGTTGGAAAAGAGATTTCAATGCTATTGGTATTATTCCAAGTAGTGGAAAATATAGTAAAGGAACATTTGCTCATCCAGATATTGCATTTGAATTTGCAAGTTGGTTATCTCCTGAATTTAAGTTGTATTTAATAAAAGAGTTCGAAAGATTAAAAACAAATGAAGCGTATCAATATAAAATAGAATGGAGCGCAACAAGACTTTTATCTAAGGTTAATTATGTTGTTCATACTGATGCAATAAAAGAATGCATAATTCCGAATTTAACAGAAAGTCAAAAACAACACGTTTATTCAGATGAAGCAGATGTTTTAAATGTAGCGTTATTTGGTATGACAGCAAAACAGTGGAGAGATAAAAATCCAAAATTAGCTAAAAATGGGAATATTAGAGATTATACGGATTTATTACATTTAGTCATTTTAAATAATTTGCAAAATACAAGTGCAGAATTAATTGAAGATGGTTTATCGCAAAGAGAGAGATTAATAAAACTAAATGAATCTGCTAAAAGGCAAATGAAATCATTGCAAAATAGTAAAAGTATGAAAGATTTAGAGTTACTTCAAAAGCAAGTAAAAGAAGAAAATAATTTATTAACAAATAAGTAGAGTATCAATATTAATTGTTGATGCTTTTTTTGTTGTAAAATAATAATGATCAAAATAAAGGGAGATGATTAGAATGATAAATATCAGAAAAAGGGGAATGTATATAAGTATGGTTTTGAAGTAGGAAAAGTAAACGGTAAAGGAAAACAGATAACTAAAAGTGGCTTTAGAACAAAGAATGAAGCATTTGTAGCAGGGAAAAAAGCATATAATGAATTTATAAATGATGGGATTAAACAAGAATCTGAAATGTTTTATTCTGATTATTTAGATTATTGGATGAAAGAGTATTTTGAGATTAATTACAAGTACTCAACAGCAAGAAGATATAAAGAAATATTTGGGACAATAAAACAAGAAATAGGCATGTATAAATTAAATACAATAACGCCGTAGTTATTAAATCAAACATTATTAAAACTATACCAAAAATCTAGTACAAAGGAAGCATTAAGAAATTATCAAAAAGTTATTAAAAGTTCTTTAATAGATGTTGCATATTATTTTGGTTTTATTGAAAATAATCCAGCAAGTGATTTACAAATACCTAGAGCGTTATCTTTTGAGGTAAAAAAAACGATGTAATTCATATATATACTGAAGAAGAAATAGAAAAAAATTAGTTAGGTTTAATAAAAACAAAACATTTATATATTCCTTTCTAACTGCTTGTTATACAAATATGAGAACGGGAGAAGTATTTGCACTCACTTGGGAAAATGTAGATTTTGAAAATAGGACAATAAGAATTAATAAAACAGTTTATTGTAAAATTAAAGATAATGAAGGTAGATGTTTTCTAGGTACAACTAAAACAGTTGGTAGCTCGAGAATAATATATATATATGATACTTTATATGAAATTTTATCCAAGTTTAAAAAATGTCAAGATATAAATAGAAGATTTTATAAGAGTAAATATAAATATTATTATTTAAAACAAACAAAAAACAAATATGGAAAACTTATTGAGTATAAAATTATTGAAGGAAATAATAAAAAGAAGAATGTAAAAATGGTATTTGTAAAAAAATATGAGACATATATAGGTGCTGATATTATAAAATATCCATAACAAATAATTTACAAAGAATTAAAAATTAATTGTAGGTTTTATGATTTGAGAGGATGTTTTACAACTAAAATGTTAATAAGCGAAATAGCAATAAAAGATATATCAAACGTATTATGACATAGTAAGATTGAAACAATAGAAAATTACTATATAACTAGTACAAAAGATACTCTAAAAAAGGTTTGTAAATCTTTTAAAAAAGAATAATTATAAAATATCAGATAAATTTTTATAGAATAAATTGTTAATTGCTTAAATAAATGATATACTTAAATAACTTTAGGAGATGTTTTTTATGAAAGTTGTAGGCACCATGTTTTTTTAATAGAAATAAATTGTTAATAGATAAACCTAGAAAAAGACCTACATTTCAAATGATAGGTGGTAGAATAGAAGATGGTGAAACACCGTTGAAAGCAGCTATCCGAGAATGTCATGAAGAGTTAGGAAAAAATGTTTCTTTTGATGAATCTCAATTTGAACTAGTGATGGAGTTTGATGAAATTGCTACAAGTGATGGAGTTACACCAATTCATTTTTTTGTATTTAAATATAATGGAATATTAAAAGGAAATTTAGAAACTTCAGAAGAAATTGAAAAGTTTTTATGGTACGATTCCTCTATGGGAAATAATATTTTGTCAAATACTTTGAAAAATGAAGTTATTCCATATTGTTTAGGTAAAAAATTAATAAAATAATAGCATAAATATAATAAATAAAAATAATACAAACCATACCTGTGCATGTGACAGTGGAAAAAAAGTATAAACAATGTTGTGGCAAATAAACCAGTAGATCCGCATAAAATAAGGACTTACGTTTTTTTTAATTACAATATTTTTGTGATTATAGGTATATCTTTTGCCTTAATTAAGTTTTAGATAAATTATAAAATTTCTTAAAAATATTATAAAATAGGGACAAAATGCATATTGAAACATTGATTTCATATTAAATATAAAACTTATCTAAATTGACAAAACTTAGATAGTCAAGTATACTTTAAGATATAAATATTAAATTATTTACATCTTAAAGTATACTTGTAATTTATTACTGAAAAGTAGTAATATCAAAGCTGATAACAATAATTTATGATATAACAATAGGAAGATTTAATATGGTGAAAATAATTGTTTTGTTTATATTAGGAATATTATTTTTAATTGTAATAATGGAATTTAGAAGAGTCAAATGTTTAAAATACCATTTGAATTAGCATCTCAAGAAGAAGTTCAAGAAATGATAAGATTTTTGAATGAAAGTTTTTCAAGCCATTCATTTCCCTATGTTGATGTTAAAGTATGTTATGATGAATTACATTTTATTAAAAGAGTAAAATAGGAAAGGCAAGTATTCTATATGCACCCGCATAAGAGAAAATATGTGTAGATACAGTTTTAGACTTGAGAAGTATTGATCATAGTATAAATATTATTATAAGTTAACTTTAAAATTAGTTAATTATTTTGTTAATAACGAAGTTGCTACTTTTGATGAATTAAATATTTTGTCGAATAACCATTTTTAGAAGAATTTTAATAAGAATAGGAGTTGATAGTATGCAAAAAGAGTACGTTTTTAAAAATTTAGGAACAGGAAAAACTATAGTAAGAATTGATAATAATAAACTTACTATTATTAGAAAAGGAGTAAGATCATTTTTAAACTATGGACTGAAGGGAGAAAAAACAATAATGTTAAATCAGGTATCGGCTGTACAATTGAAGAAAACAGGAATGGCTACTGGTTATATACAATTTGTGTTGACTGGCAGTAGAGAAAGTAAAAGAGGATTACAGGAAGCATTAAAAGATGAAAATACAGTAACATTTAATATGGATTCAAAAAATGCTAATGCCAATGCTGAAGAAATAAAGAACTATATCGAAGAATATAATGCAAATCAAAGCAAGGGAACAACAGTTGTTCAAAATGTTAAATCTCCAGTTGAACAAGTGAAAGAGTTAAAAGAACTTCTTGATATTGGCGCAATTTCTCAAGAAGAATTTGAGCAAAAGAAGAAAGAATTGCTTAATTTATAGCCATACCCAAAAATATTAAAAAAATAAAATTCGTTATTTTTTAGATAAGTTTTGTTAGGTTTGCCGAGTGCACTGAGTGTTTCAAGTGAAACCAAGTGCCGAATTAACGAGTCGAATGCACCAAAAAGCTTCGAAAAGCTACAATACAAAAGTTCATATGGTTTGGCTAGAAAATATAAGAATTGCTGTGGAAAATAGTATAAAATAAGAAAAATTAAATTTTAATATATAAAGGTATAAATAATACTTAATTTAAAAAGATAACGTATATGATAAATTGAAGAATATGAAATTTTTATTGTTGTAAGAGCAAAAAATAAAGAAAGTATATTAAAAATATGTGAAATTTTTGATAAATGTAAAATTTCTTATTATTGCTTTCTAAAAAATAAAGATAATTGGGAATATAGAAATAAAAATCAAACACCAGAAGAAAGACAACAAGAGCTAGAATCATTGGGATTAAAAGTTATATTGTTCTAAATTTATTTAAACAAGATTTAGATGGCGTAAAGAGAAAAAAATTGTTTTTTACTATATAAAATTTTTTCATTAATTGTAATATTACAACATATTTTGAGTGTAAAATAAATATTTATTTTAAAAAACACATCTAATTATGTTATGATTGTATCAGTTGTGTATTAGGAGGTGTATTATGAGTAATACCGGATACCCCAGTATTGATAATAAGCATAATGATGGAAAATCATTTTTTAAAAAAAATCAAATAATACCAAGTATGAGTATTTATAATATGTTAGGTTTAATTAGTTCTTTTTATAGAGATGCAATTGCTGTGGACTGTTTAGATTTAAGAGTAACTTATCAGGAATTAATTGATACTTCAAATATATTAGCAAAAGCTTTTAAAGAGCTAGGAATAAAAAAAGGTGAAATAGTAGTTGCTTCTATGCCTAACTTTTTTCAAGCAATAGCTGTATATTTAGCAGCTAATAAGATTGGTGCGATTACCTCTTTTTTAAACCCAGGATGTACAAAAGAAGAAATTAAACATTATTTAAATGAATTTGAAGCTCCTTTGTATGTAGATTACGATAAAGATGATGAATATAATGCAGATATTAAAAAAGATACAAAAATTAAACAAACAATTACTTTAAAAAAAGAGCATGTTAATATAAAGACATTTAATGAAATTAAAACAGGGGAAATTGGTTATACAGATTTTTTATCATTTAACGACTTGAAACTAGTTGCTGACTATTATAAGAAATTTATTAATCCAATCCAAAGTGGGAAAAATGATTCGTTAATATTGTTTACCAGTGGATCAAACGGAAATCCAAAATCTGTTGTATTAACTAATCAGAATTTAATTGCATCAGGTTTATATATGAAAAATACAGGCAATATTATCACAAAAAAAGGTGAAAAATGCTTAATTTGTGTTCCTTTTTCATATCCTTATGGTTTTGCTACTTCTACAATTATGTCTTTAATTTGTGGAAGAGAAGCAATACTAACTCCTGATATGAATATGCAAAATGTTGATTATTTTTTAAAAAAGAATCCAAACTATATTTTTGGTAGCCCTGCAGTTTTAGAATTAATTATGAGAGCTACATCAAATGAATTAGATTTATCATCGACACATTCATTTATTTCTGGTGGTGATTTCTTAAGCCCCAAAAAAGCAAAGGAAGCAATCGAATGGTTTAAAAAGCATAATACCAATATAGAAGTATATAATGGATCTGGGAATGCTGAAACAGCAGGTGCTTCTACTATTGCAGTAGGTTCTCCAATAAAAAGAGATACAGTTGGTAAGGTTTTAGTTGGAAGCGTAGCTGCAATGCTTAAGCTAGACGATAACGGAGAAATTCAACAACCATATGAAGAGGTTAAATACGGAGAAGAAGGAGAGCTTTGCATAAGTGGTAAACATGTATTCAAAGGTTACTATAATAATCCTCAATTAACTGAACAAAACAAAGTAATTTATAACGGAAAAGAATATATGATTACTGGGGCAATTGGATTTATAGATGAAGAAGGATATTTCCATATGACAGGAAGAGCTTCAAGATTTTATATTAAAGCTGATTCAAATAAAGTATATTTAGAACATTTACAAATAATTATGGATGGAATAGATGTTGTAGATGAATGCGTTGCAGTACAAAGACCAAACGATGAAGAATTATGGGATACAAAAGTGTTTGTGAAATTAAAGGATGGAATAGAACCTTCAGAAAAAATAAGTGATTATATTTACTTAAAGCTGGAAGATGGTACGTTGTTAGATGGAAACATAAGACCTTTAAAGTCATTTGAAATACCTGCATCAATGGAATTTGTAACCGATATTAAAAGAATTAATGATTCACAAAAATTAGATTATAGATATTATGAAGAATTAGCAAAACAAGAATATTATGAAGAAAAGAATAATAACGATGAAAAAAAAGTAAGCAAGACTCTATCTAGATAGAGTTTTTGTGTTGTCAAGATATTTTCTGTGATTATCTAAGTTTTGTCAAATTTTAAATTTTATGATATTATAAACACGACAAAAAGAACTGAGTTTCCTCAATTTTTAAAATTTTGGATTAACAAGTTTAATTGTTAGAGTATAAACAATCTGAAGTACACAATTTATAAATGATTTTACATAATTTCGTTTCGCAGGCGATTATGCATTTATAATGGTGTTTTCCTTCGGATTGTTTTTTTCTAAAAAACAAATAAATAGGATTAGATTTATCAGAATGTGCACTTATTTGAATTATAGCTGTAACAACATTAAATAAAATTGTTCTACCAAATTTGCATCCGGTTTTAGAAATAGGTCCGTGATAAGCAGAAACACCAGATTGTGATGTTACTGAATCAATTCCGATAAATGATATAAATTAATATTTATTATCAAATCTAGTTATATCACCAACCTCAGCTAAAAACAAAGCAGTTGCGAATTCACCAAATCATGGAATAGAATTAATTATTTTAAATAATTTTTTATCTTTTATTTCATCGATTAATTGATTTTTAATTTTATTTATCTCAGATTTATGATATTGAATCATTTCAATTGTTTGAACTAAATTTTGAACTTGTAAAGAATCAAAGGTAACAAAACATAATGAATTAGAAGCAAGCTCTTTCATTTTTAAAACTTTATTTTTGAATCTATATGCTTTAGTAGTACCATTTTTATCTTTTAAATAATTCATTAAATAATCAATTCTTCTATTAGCAAATAAACTAGGATGAGGAAAATCATGAATAAAATTTAAAGCTAAATCATCATATAAATCATTGAATATTAAATTAAATTCAGGAAAAACAATTTCAATTAGTTGTTTATATCTATTCTTTAATCTAGTTTGTCCTTCAACTAATGACCAATATTGTCTAGCAAGTGGGTTATACATAAAATACTCATCGTTTTTATAATGGAAATTATCAATAGTTCCTAAATAACATCTGGCAATTTTAAAACAATCTAATTTATCAGTTTTAGATTTATTTAAAGTATCTTTAAATTGTTTAATAAGTTTAGGATTCATAACAATAGTATCAATAGCTTTAGATCTAAAATAATTTTCAACTGGTAAATGATAAATAGAAGTTGATTCCATAATGATGATTAAATTAGAATAATCTTTAATTAAACTATATAACTTGTCAAATTCACTTTTATTATGTTCAATTAAGGTAGCATCAATAATAACATTTTTTAATTCATCAATAAAACAATAAACGCTTTTTCCTTTGGCAATATCAAAACTTAAAATATGTTTCATAAATACTCCTTTCGTAAATATTTCGGTTAACACTATATTGAATTGCCTATATTCTTACATGCTTAATCATCCGAACTCCAGTGTTTTCACTTGTTTCCATTATCTACAACCGAATTAATAAATAATTATATGGCAGACATTCACAAAAACGTACTCTAAGTACCTGTTATAATCCGTCTTTACCGATGTTTGTTATAATAACAAAAAACATAAAGATATCAAAAATTTAACTTTGAAATCTTTATGTTCAAGATTATACATGATATAATAAAAAAGAATAATGTATGATAAAAATGGAGATTAAGATATGACAAGTGGTATATATTTTCCTGTTTGTTGTTTGTTTTTTAGTATAACGATAATGTTTATTTATTTTTCTAAACAAAGGCTACAAAACATAGAAAATCAAATTTATAAAGTATTGTTGATTTCAAATTTTATTGGATTAATAGTTGAAATTCTTTGTTATTATTTTATAAGAAATACAGACATATTTCCTATATTGAGTAATATTGTTTTAAGAGGATATTTATTCTATTTATATTTTTTTATAGCTGTTTTTACAGATTATAATGTGATTATTACTTATAAGTCAAAATATGAAGATAGAGATATAAATAAGTTTTTTAAAATAATTCTTGTAATTACTGTATTATTAGTAATTTTAGCAATACCGTTTTTATTATTTTTACCAATGGAGATTTTTAATGATAACAATATTGTTGCATATACTTATGGACCAGCTGTTTATTTTGTATATTTTGTTGCTGGTATTTTAATGTGTATATGGTTTTTAAATATGATTATAAATGTTAAAAAATTAAAAAGTAAAAAATACTTACCAATGTTTATTTTTTTAGTAATTGGTGCAGTTGTAACTATAATTCAATATAATTATCCAGCTATGTTATTAATGACATCAATGGAAACTTTAGTTGTATTTTTAATGTTTCATACAATTGAAAATCCTGATTTGCAAATGATTAAAGAAATGGAATTTGCAAAAAATCAGGCTGAAAGAGCTAATAGAGCAAAGTCTGAATTTCTAAGTAGTATGAGTCACGAAATTAGAACGCCATTAAATGTAATAGTTGGTTTGTCTGAAGATACATTGACATATAAAGACAACTTACCAAAAGAAGTAATTGAAAATTCAAAAGATATTGTCAGTGCTTCACAAACGCTATTAGAAATAGTTGGTAATATATTAGATATTAATAAAATTGAAGCAGATAAAATGGAAATTGTTGAAATGCCGTATAATTTTAAAGAAGAAATTACTAATATGTGTAAAATAACAGCAGTTAGAATTGGTGAGAAAAATATTAAATTTAATTTGAATATTGCTGCTGATGTTCCTTATGAAGTAATGGGAGATAAAGTGCATGTTAAAGAAATAATAAATAATTTACTGACAAATTCAATTAAGTATACTGAAGAAGGACAAATTAATTTAAATGTTAAATGTGTTAATGATTATAATAAAAAATTATCGAACATTATTATTACATGTCAAGATACCGGTAGAGGTATTAAATCAGAATTAATAAATAAATTGTTTACAAAATTTGAAAGATTAGATGTTGAAAAAAACACGACTACTGAAGGTACAGGATTGGGACTTGCTATAACAAAATCATTGGTTGAAATGATGGGAGGAAAAATTAATGTCCAATCGCAATTTGGAAAAGGTTCTATTTTTATGGTTAGTATTCCACAAAAAATAAGTAAAATCCAAAAACCAATGACTGATAAAGAATTGATTGATACAGCAAAAAGATTGTGTTTAAATACACAGATTAAAACTGAAAATATTTCTACTGATTATGGAAATAAAAAGATATTGATAGTTGACGATAATAAATTAAATATAAAAGTAGTTTATAGAGCATTGAAAGATTTTAATTTTGAACTTGATGAATGTTATGATGGACAAGAATGTTTAAATAAGATTAATCAAGGAAATACATATGATTTAATATTAATGGATATTATGATGCCAAATATGAAT
Source organism: uncultured Bacilli bacterium (assembly GCA_944372425.1). GTDB lineage: Bacteria > Bacillota_I > Bacilli_A > RF39 > UBA660 > RUG13868. The sequence continues at coordinate 7,778 of CALVZC010000016.1, read as the reverse complement.
GGAGAAAGAGCAATTGCTGAATTAAAGAAAATAAAAACATTTAAGACTCCTGTAATAGCTCTTACAGCAGATGCTATTGTTGGAGCAAAAGAAAAATATATAAGCGAAGGATTTTTCGATTATATTGTGAAGCCTTTTAGTAAAGAGCAAATAAAAGAAAAACTTGATGTAGTATTTTCTTATTCTAAAATAGATTAAACTATATGAATAGAATCAATAAAAAATTAGGTAATGGACTTTATTTGATATCCATAAAATTTTAAAAGTAGATTGTTTATTTATAATATATATTGATATATCTTAACCAGTAGTACATTTTTAGTATATAAAAAATAGTTTCATTAGAAAATAGTATAGATAATTCAATAGTTTGATGTGTTGTATTAAAAAAATATGTCTACTTATATAATTTGTTTTTAAATTGAAAGACTTTTGACAGCATAGCTTTGTCAAATATAGGTATACTTTATGTGTTTAAATCAGATAACGAATACTGATATTGATGGTAGATATAGAAAAGCTAAACTTAATGATTCAAGAAGAATATATATTATAGGTGAGTTAAATAATCTTACATGTGAAGAACTTGGAATCGCTATAGACAAAAAGTAATTAAAAAAATTAATGTTATTTAACAGTAACATTGACATAAAAATAATAGTACGATAAAATATTCTTAAAGATATACTATAGAAAAGGTGATAATACAGTATGTACGATAATGAAGATGAAATTAAAAGAAAAAGAAGAATACTAGTTATAACAATAGCTGTTATAGTATTATTAATAATTTGTTTATTAATTTTTCTATTTTTGCGTAGTAGTGGTGGTAAAAAAACAATAGAAAATAAAGAAATAAAATGTGAATTAGAAGTAAAATCAGGAACAATAGGAGCAGATGATATTTATTCGTCAGAAGTTGTAATTGGGTTTAAATCAGTAACTCCAATTTCAGATAGCATACCTATTGTAAAACAAACTGTAGGAACTAGTGATAATTCGAGAAATAAAGATACATATACTATTACTAAAAAAGGAAAAACCAAAGTTTATGGTTATATAAAAGATGCAAATGGAAATACTGGTATTTGTGAAATAGAAGTTGAGGTTAATCCAACAAAACCTACTTGTGAATTAGAAATCGTAAGTGGAACTCCTGGTGAAAATGATTGGTATACTTCTGACATCGTAGTAGGTTTTAAAAGTAAAAATGCCAATAGTGAGACTGCAACAATAGAGAAATATTATATTGAAAAGAAAATATCAGAACTTGAAGATGATGAAGTAATTAGAGGAGAAATTCCGACAGAAAATATTGATAAATATACTGTAACGGATAACTTGACAACACAATTATATGGTTATGTTATCGATTCTAATGGTAATGAAGGAACTTGTAGTATTACTGTAAAAAAAGATTCAGATTTGCCAACATGTAATTTGACAGTTACAAGTGGTACTAAAAATAGTTCTGGTATTTATACAAGCGAAGTCGTAGTAGGATTTGATACTATGAACGATGTAACTTCAGATATTAGTTCTTATGGTATAGGCCAAACTGAAAATTATGAAAATGAAATAGCAGTTATATCAGCAGAAGGGAAAACAACATTATATGGTTATGTAAAAGATGAGGCTGGAAATAAAGGTACATGTAGTATTACTGTAGAACGTGAGACAACTCAAGTTCAACCTCCACCTAAACCAACATCATATCCGTCATGTACACTTGAAATAATAGGTACAACGAATGGAAATACGTATATTGGTAACACAACAATAAGATTTAAATCAAAATCTTCAACTAATGGTGCAACTATTACATCTTATGGTGTAGGGACATCGGCTCAATTAAATGGACAAGATAGTTATACAATAACATCGACAGGAACATTTAATATATATGGAATGGTAAAAGATTCTAATGGTAAAACAGCAACATGTGGTCCAGTTTCAGTAAATGTTCAAATGCCTACTTTGTTAGCATCAATTGTTAAAATAGGTGATTTTGTTGCTTATGATGCAGGAAATTGGGGAACAACAGCTCCAGTTCCAACAACAAATAAAAATTTTGGTGGATACACTAGTGGTTCAAGTAAAAATTCAAGTGTAAAATGTAGAAATGAAGATACTAGTACAGCTAGTGGATGGAAAGTATTATCAGTAAGTGGTAATACAGTAACAATAATACATGCTGGAATTTCAGAATGTTACTATCATGCTGTTAGTAGTGCTGATGAGGCGATTAACGTATTAACAAATAGGGCAAGAACTACGTACATGAATAGTTTTGCTTCTGATGCTAGAATGATTAGTTTAAATGATTATAACAGTAACTCTAGTATTCAAAATATTGGATCTCATTACTATATAGCAACTAGAAAAGATGCAACTACTTTGTATTATGTATCATATAGTGGAAGATTAAGTGGAGGTAGTGAAAGAGCAAATGGTATAAGACCAGTAGTTGTACTAAAAGATACTGTTACGACAACTGGTAAAAATTCAAATGGGGCATGGATTTTAATGCTAGATGGAAATGTTAGCAAAGATTTAAATAATGAGTTAAGCGCTAAAAATCCATACGTTGAAAAGATAAATCAGTATATTGACATTATAAAGAAAGTTATAGAAGGATTTGAAGAAAATATTGAAAATGCAGAATAAAAAATTAATTCACAAGTAAAATTAATTTAGTGAATTAATTTTTTTATTTTAATTAAAAATTATAATAATGTTTTGTTTAAAATAAAAATGTACAAAATTAAGCTATGATAGATTAAAATATTAGTTATGAGAAATGACCATTTTATAAATGTTATTTTGTTAAAATAGAAAACAATTAGTTTATTAAAAATACTATTAAAATACAATTAATAAACATTCATTATTTAAATTAATAAAAGTTTTCTATTTGCCAATTAATATTAAATAAATTTGTATATAATATATTTTTCTATAAATTAATATATATTAATTTTTATTCTATAACAATGTTTTCAATTTTATAAGATAGCTATTAAGTTTATAATGCTTTCTTTATATTAAAAAGTGTGTTATAATTCCATTATATTTTTAATAAAAAAAACATATTATAAATGAAGAAGGTGAATTTAATGAAGATATATAATTCGTTAACTAAAAAAATAGAAGAGTTCATTCCAAATGAAAAAGGTAATGTTAAAATGTATACATGTGGACCAACTGTATATCATTATGCACATATAGGAAATTTACGAACGTATATTTTTGAGGATATCCTAGAAAAAGGACTAGAATATTTAGGATATAATGTTAAGAGAGTAATGAATGTTACTGACGTTGGACATATGACTAGTGATTCTGACGATGGCGAAGATAAAATGCAAAAAGGTGCCGAAAGGGAGAATAAAACAGTATACGAAATAGCAGATTTTTATGAGAATGCCTTTTTTAATGATTGTAATAAGTTAAATATAAAAAAGCCCCTAATTGTCGAAAGAGCTACAAATCACATAGATACGTATATAGAAATGATTAAAAAATTGTTAAATGATGGTTATGCATATCAATCTAATGGCAATGTGTATTTTGACGTATCGAAAGCAAAAAATTATTATCAATTGTCAGGAAAAAATCCAGAAGAATTATATGTAGGGGTAAGAGAGACTGTCGAGGAAGACAAAAACAAGAAAAATCCCTATGATTTTGGGTTGTGGTTTACTGTATCGAAGTTTTCTAATCAAGAAATGAAATGGGAATCTCCATGGGGAATTGGTTACCCTGGTTGGCATATTGAATGCTCAGGTATTGCGTATAAATATTTAGGAGAATATCTAGATATTCATTGCGGTGGAGTTGATAATATTTTCCCACATCATACTAATGAAATAGCTCAAAGTGAAGCTTTTTTAGGACATAAATGGTGCAATTATTGGATACATGGCGAGCATTTGAATGATGAAAGAGGAAAAATGAGTAAATCAAATGGGGAGTTTTTGACTGTAAAGTTATTAGAAGAAAAAGGATATGATCCACTAGCATATAGATTTTTTTGTTTAAATAGTCATTATCGCAATCAATTAGTATTTTCTTTTGAGGCATTAGAAAGTTCACAAAATACATATCGCAAATTAAAAAATAGAATAAGAAAACTTGATAGAAGTCCAAATTTACATGACCATAAGATTGATTATTATAAAGATAAATTTAAGGGAGCAATTGAAAACGATTTGAATACTTCATCGATGATTACAATAATATATGATATTTTAAAGGATACGGAGTTAACAGATTTTTCAAAATTGTATTTAATCTCAGATTTTGATAAAGTTCTTTCATTAAATTTAACTGAAGAACAAAACAGTATTGATAGTGATACAGAACAAATGATATTAAATAAAATTGAGGAAAGAATGGAAGCTAAAAAAAACAAAGAGTACGATGTAGCTGATAAAATAAGAGATGAGTTGTTGGAAAAAGGTATTAGACTAATCGATACAAAAGAAAAAACAATTTATGAGATATTGTAGAGGATTTTTATGGATATAATAATATTGACTATTGCTATAGTAATAACATTTGGTGCTCAATTTTATGTAACTACAAATTATAATAAATATAAAAGTGTAAAAACTAAAAAAGGATTAACAGGTTTTGAAGTAGCAAGAATTATACTAGATAATCATAATTTAAATGACGTATATGTAACAGAGATTAAGGGGTATTTATCTGACCATTATGACGCATCAAGAAGAGTTGTTAGGCTTTCTTCTGAAGTGTTTCATGGTAATAGTATTGCCAGTTGCTCTATTGCAGCACATGAAGTTGGACATGCTATTCAAGATAAAGAAAATTTTAAATTTATGCAATTTAGAAGTTTGATTTTTCCATATGTTAGTTTTGTTTCGTATTTTGGTTATTTTGCAATCTTATTAGGGCTGCTTTTTGGTTCACTACAAATTATAAGCATAGGCATTTCTTCGGAAATTATAATTTTATTATTTCAAACAATAACTTTACCTATAGAATATGATGCTTCTAAAAGAGCATTTAATGATTTATCTATTAATTCATTGCTTAATAAAAAAGAGTTAGAAAAGTGTAAAGTGATGTTAAATTCTGCAGCTTTAACTTATGTTGCTAGTGTGATAAATACAATATTACAGATTTTTAGACTTTTATTAATTTTTGGAAATAGTAAAAGAAAGTAGATGCAAAATGTTGTAATAAGGTGTTTTTATGAAGAAAAAAATAATATTAGATTTTAATAAAATATTAAAGTATTTTATAATAATTCAACCAATTTTAGATGTATTAACTTCTATTTCCTCTGAAGTATTTCATTTAAATTTAACGATTGGGATATTTGTTAGAACTTTATTCCTTTTGTTTGTTATTTATTCTACGATATTTATCTATAATAAAAAAAAGTGCGTATATATATATGTAATTTTTCTTATTTATTTTTTAGTATATATATTTGGTATCTTTTATTATAAAAATGGTAGTAATGTATTTGCAGAATTACAAGGATTATTGAGAAGTTTTTATTTTCCTCTTTTATTAGTATCACTATATTCGATAAGAGATAAAATCAAAATAGAAATAAAAGATATCATTTTTGCTTTTTTTATATATATTAGTTTAATTGTTGTTCCTACAATTTTGAATTTAGGATTTGAAAGTTATCAAATCGCTAAGAAAGGTACAGTAGGTTTTTTCTCTTCGGCAAATGAAATAGGGGCAATTTTATCAATTGTATTACCTTTTGTTTTTGTATTCCTTAACAAAAGTAAAAAAAATATTACTTTTTTGCTTATTATGATATTATATATTTTTGTAATAGTAAATATTGGTACTAAAACGCCTATTTTATCATTAATTGTTGTTCTATTTTTTATAATTATCTGGGTAACAATTAAAAATATACTTTTAAAAAAATATATGAATATTATTTATATATTAATAATTAATATTGTAATTGTTTTTATTACTTTGGTATTTTTACCAAAGACAGCATTTTATAACAATATTAAAGTTCATATGGAATATTTGAAGATAAATAATATATCTGAAGCTTTTAGCAATTTTGAATTAATGGATCATTTTGTTTTTAGTGAAAGATTGACATTTTTAGATAATAGAAATCAATTGTATAATAATAGTTCTTTCTATTTTAAAATGTTTGGTATGGGTTATTGTACGGATGGAAAAGAAAATAAAATGGTTGAAATAGATTGCTTTGATATTTATTATAATCATGGAATTTTTGGTTTTGGTTTATTTTTTTCAATATATATTTATGTTATTTTAAATGTTATCAAAAATAATTATAATAAATTATATAATTTTAATGTATATTTGAAATTTGTTAGTATTTTATTATCAATAATTTTATCAATATTTAGTGGACATGTAATTATTTCGCCAGCGGTAAGTTTTTTTGTTATATGTATATTATTATGCAGAACATATGAAAAAAATATATGATGTTTTTATGTGAATGTAAAAGCAATTGAATTTATAGATTAAAAAAATAAGAAACAATTGGAGAGTTTTATGGAAGAAATAAAAATTGGGAAAAAATATGTTATACATAGTTATAAACATGATGGGAAAATACATAGATCATGGGATGAGGCAGTGCTTTTAAAAAAGACACCAGAATACTTGGTTTTTGGAAATAATAAGACAATTGTTACAGAAGTTGATGGAAGAACGTGGAAAACAAAAGAACCAGCAATAATGTTTTTCTTTTATGATAAATGGTTTAATGTAATAGGACAAATAAAAAAAGATGGCATATACTATTATTGTAATATGGCATCACCATTTATAATAGAGGACAATGCAATAAAATATATAGACTATGATTTAGATTTAAGAGTTTTTCCAGATAGTTCTTTTAAAATATTAGATAAAAATGAATATAAATATCATAAGAAGAAGATGAACTATTCAAAAAACATAGATATGATACTAAAAAATGAATTAAATTTCCTTATAGCAATGGTAAAAAAACAAGAATTAGTTTTTAATTTCAACACAATTAATGAATATTATAATGAATATTTAAAAAATAAAGAAAAAAGTAAAAATTAGTGTTGACAAATAAAGAAAATTTTGATAAATTTATTACACGCTTCAAATAAAAATGTCATTAGATTTGTTTTTTTTATTAGCAACTTAAATTTTGCAAAATAAATAAAAAAAGTGTTGACATGTTGAAGTTGTTGTGTTAAATTAATAAACGTTGTCTGGTTACAAGTTTATGTCAAGACACAAAAATATATCAAAAAAATTAAAAAGTTGTTGACTTATTAAAACATTTTTGATATATTACATATGCGCACAAAAAGTGCCAATGATCTTTGAAAACTAAGCAAAACGTCAATTACATTAAGTCAGGATTTTTTTCAAACTTTTATGGAGAGTTTGATCCTGGCTCAGGATGAACGCTGGCGGCATGCCTAAGACATGCAAGTCGTACGAGGTAGCCCATTGAAGTTTTATGCTTGCATAAAATTGATTTGGATTACTACCTAGTGGCGAAAGGGTGAGTAACACGTGAGTTATCTACCTCAGAGACTGGGATAACTATTGGAAACGATAGCTAATACCGGATGATATATAAAATGATAAGTTATTTTATAGTAAAAGGAGCCTTAAAGCTTCACTTTGAGATGAGCTTGCGACGTATTAGCTTGTTGGTGGGGTAATGGCCTACCAAGGCGACGATGCGTAGCCGACCTGAGAGGGTGATCGGCCACACTGGGACTGAGACACGGCCCAGACTC